>JBIOWA010000203.1:0-4394 GCA_044868045.1 Candidatus Limnocylindrales bacterium | reverse complement strand
AGAACAGTAGACGACGACCTCGTCGTCCGGCCGGACCGCCGCGTACAACTCGGCCGGCGTGTCGAAATGCAGGGATCCCGGGATGTGCTTCGCGTCGAACGCCCAGCGGTTCAGGGCCATGATCAATCTGAACCGCTCGCCCCGATCGAGTTTCGCCTTGAGCTCGTCCCGATCGATCGTGCGAATGGGCTCGGCTCCCAGCGCGGCATTGCGATGTGGTTCGGTCATCGTGCTCAATTCAGCTGTTGGTCCCAGTCCATCGGCACGCGACCGGCCGGCCCGGGCACAGGCTGGTCGAGCGGATGGTGGTGGGGCGGAACGAGGTCGGGGCCGTCGACGTAATCCTCCAGGGCATAGTCCCAGAACCAGTCCTCGCCCGGCTCGAAGCTATGGATGATGCGGTGGCGCGCACTGGCCGCGTGGTGCCAGGCGTGCTGGGACGGCGAGGAATCGCAACAGCCGATCTGGCCGCAACGAGCGCAGCGTCGAAGATGGAACCACCAGCCACCGGAAGCCAGGCACTCGAGGCAGCCAGTGCCGCTGGGCGGCACGGACGGATCGATTTCAGTGTCGTCTGGCATCGCGGGGTCCCTTCGCCGTCGATTATCGACGCTCAGCGGATCGGCGTGTCTGCAAGGCCCGTGCAACGGTGCCCGCGAGCGGGCGCGACCCGACCGTGGCTCCTTCGGCGCCCGCCAGGGCAAGGAGCGCGCGACTGAGCAGTCGCACTACATCGTGTCGGCGCCGAAAGTCGGGGGTGCCAAGATCCGCGTCGCGATGTCGCGGCCTGCGCAGAAACTGCGGAGGCGTCTACTTCAACGGAGCGGCGGCGATCACGTGGGCCATGGCGGTGTCCCAGATGACGACCGTGTGATAGCCCTGCATCACGCCGCTTGCCATATCGGCGGGGATCGCGAAGTCCTGCATCCCTTCCGCCGCCTTGAGAGGTCCGAGGTCGAGGAGCTTCGACTTGTCGACATCGGCCGTGGAGGTCACATCAGCGTTCGACACCAGCACGATGTTCGTGTGTTCGATTGCGTCGATCTTGAACTGCTCGAGGACGACTTCGTAGGTCCCATCGGGCTTGATGACGATCTGCGCCTCACCGGTCGCTGTCCCGTCCACGTCGTGGAGCTGTCCGGAGGCCATTAGCCCGGACGCCGCCGAAGCAGCCGCTGAAGTTGGGACCGCTGATACCGGGGGCGCCGTCGAGCCCCCGCCGGTGGAGCAGCCACCGATTGCAATGAGAACGGCCACAGCGAGAATCGATCGCCTTCCGGCGCGGCTTGTCCGTTGCGCGAGCATCAACGTCCTCCTGATCGACTTCGATCCGGCAGAACGTCGATGGTTGCGCGGGCGTATGTCGTTGTGACGTCATTCGCGTGACGTCGGATCAACGACTGGGGCGGATGCTGGGCAAAAGAAACGGGCCACTCGTGGTTTTACCCATGAGCGACCCAATGCATACGTAACCCCCGGCGCAGCTGCAGCAGCATCGTCATCCTCGCCGTGACATTGCAGCGGCGTGACAGCGCCGAAAGACAAAGGGCGACCGCGGAAGCCTCGACTCCCGCGGTTCGCCGCCGATCTGGGAGGGGAGCAGTCCGCGTCAGCTTCGGGGTCGATCAGTCATCGTCCTCGCCCGAGTCGTGAGAGCCGTCATCCGCGTCGTCGGCATCGTCGGCGTCGTCTTCGGCATCGTCGGCATCGTCGGAATCGTCATCGGCCTCATCGGCGTCATCGTCTTCGGCTTCGTCGACGTCGTCCTGATCCTCGTCCTGATCCTGGTCGACGTCGTTCGAATCGTCAGCGTCCTCGTCCTGACCCTGGTCATCCTCCTCCTGGGCCTCCGAATCCTCGGCAACCTGCTCGGCCGACGGGATTCCGTCCGGCGCGTCGACCTCGGTCGCGTCGTCGTCGTCGACGTCGGGCGCTTCGGGCTCCGGCCCATCGACATCGCCGACCTCCTCGACGTCGCCCGGGTCGTCATCGGCCAAGGACAGTGGGATCACGGTTGCCGGCGAGGCAGGAGCAAGCGCATTCCCAGCGAACGCGGCGCTGACGATGATCAGGAGTGAGGCCGCCGCCACGAGCAGGCTACGCATGAACCGATGCAGCTTCTTGGCGTCCGACACGGTGTTCACCTCCGACTCTCGGGTACCCGTTCTGGGCGGGCTGTCACCAAGTGAGAGGCGCTCGCGGAGGCGACGGTTTCAGTCGATGGCCCGACGATGGTCCCGTTCCAGCCTGCCATCGGTCCTGTTCGTGAAACGCGAGGGGCTCGCGAGGACTCTTCACGAGTAGCGCTAGGCCTAAGGTCGGATTGCTCGATTCGACGAAGCCTGCGACGGTCTTGCAGGTGGATGACCGCACCCTCGTGGACACGATCATCGCGGGCGATCGCGACGCCTATCGATTGCTGGTCGAGCGGGAATCGACGACCGTCTTCCGCTGCTGTTATCGGGTCCTTGGCCACGTCGAGGACGCCGAGGATGTGGCGCAGGAGACCTTCGTTGCCGCCTATCGAGCGCTGGCCACCTGGCGCGGCGACGGATCAGTCCGAGCGTGGATCGCCCAGATCGCGACACGACAGGCCTTACGCGCGGTGGGCAGGCGGGTCCGCCCCGCTTCTCTGGACGATCGTCCCAGCGGAGGGGATCTCCCAGGTGGGATCGACATCGTCCGCGACGCCGACCCACTTGTTGCCCTGAGCATCGCGGATCAGGCCGCGCAAGTTCGTTATGCCGTCACAAACCTTCCGGAACCGTATCGGGAGACCATCGCCCTGCGGTACTTTGCCGAGCTATCGATCGAGGAGATCGCGCGGACTCTCGACCGGCCTGTTGGGACCGTCAAGGTGCATGTGCACCGTGGTCTCGAGCGGCTTCGCGCGGCGTTGGTTGAGGAATCGGTCGCATGACCAGGCGACGGCCGAGCTCCATTGCCCAACCTGGGATCACCGCCTGGGGTCGGGCGGCCGAACGCGAACTTGAGGCGTATCTCCGTCGAACCGCACTCGCGTCGCCGGTCGACTTCACGGATCGTGTCATGGCTGCGATCGAGGCGGAGTCGCCGTCGAGACGAAATTGGTGGATCCCGCTGATGCCAGCACTGGTACCTGGTCGACTTCGGATGACCGGGGGCCTGGTCGTCGTCCTGATCGCGATGCTCGGCGGTGCCGCGCTCGTCGGTGGAGCATCCGCGATCATCGGCCGTGATCTCGGCGCCCCTGCTGGTCAGGCTCCGGACGAAGAGCCGATCCTCGTCGTTGAACCGACCGCTACGGCCACCGAGGGCGCCGAAACGCCGACGGCCGAGCGCCCCGACTCGACCGAACCGCCAGCTCCGCCCGAGCCGAACCAGCGCGACGCCGTCGAGGCAACTGTCGCACCCGATCTCGATGGATCGACCCACGAGCCCGCGGCATCCGGTGAGACCGACGAAACAGACGAGCCCGATGGGACACACGACGGGGACGACGAAGACGGAGCCGATGACCAAGAGGAAACGGACGAGCCCGAGGGAGATGATTCCTCAGGAGGCTTCGGAGAAGACGCCGGGGGCGGCCTGCCAGAGGAGCCAGGCGGCTCGAGCGCTTCCTGACCCGTTGGTCGAATGCCGAAACAGGAGCCTCGTACCATGGCGCCGATGTCGATCCGACCAACCATCGATCGCCTCAGGGCGATCGCTGCAGGCACGGCAATGACCTGGATCGTCGCGGCCTGCGGTTTCACGGTGCTGGGCCAGCCGCCGCCGATCCCGGTCGGTCCGGTCGGGCCCGTCGTCGCGAATCCGAACGGCGGTCCACCGGTGGAGTGCCGCGGCATGCCGATCGACGAATGCCAGCAATTCGCTGCCGATGTGGGCCGGCAAGATGTGGTCAGGGTGATCGTCACGTGCACGACGGTGTGCACCGCGACGGAGGGCGAGTACCGCCTCGATCTCCTGCTCGCGAACGGACGCATTGAGCAAGCCGGCAGCGGCTCATGGATGTCGGCACCGGCCGAGCCTGCACCGGTTCCGGGCGAAACCCTGTCGATCGAGTCCGGGTAGGAACAGGTTCTTCGAACTCGCTGCCTGGGCTAGATGGTCCTGCGGCCGCTCAGGAGCTGCGCGATCAGGACGACGGCCGCGAGGACGAGGAGCAAGTGGATCGCGGCACCGCCGATGCTGCCGATCAGGCCGAGGACCCACAGGACCAGCAGGATGAGCAGGATGGTCCAAAGCATTGGTCGCGTCCTTTCTGTTCGCCACCGAGGTCTCGGCGGGCTCGGGTCGCAACCCTGGTGCGACCCCGGCTCGCATCATCGCCAACGGACGCAGCCCAGAACGCGTGAGTGCATCGCGCGGAGCGTCACAGATCGGTTGCAGTGCGGCCTACACCACCGTCCAGG
>JBIOWA010000202.1:0-8884 GCA_044868045.1 Candidatus Limnocylindrales bacterium | reverse complement strand
CGTGCCGCACCAGAACGCTGCCCGCCAGCGGTTCTTGCCGGGCTGGAGGATCCGGTAGAACAGCGTCTGCTCGTGATAGCGGACGGAGTCGTCCTCGTCGGTGGGCGACACGGCGTGCGTGACGCCGCCGGCCTCATGCTCGAACGACTCCAGGTTGTAGAACTCCTGGGGCGTCTGGACGACCGCGACGTCGGGGTCGTCGAAGTAGCCGAGCGTGTGCGCCAGGAAATCGGGCGTCGCCACGGGATCCGCGTCGAGGACCCCGATCAGATCGGCGTCGATGATCGTGAGCGCGTGATTGAGGTTGCCCGCCTTGGCGTGCTCATGCGTCGGTCGGGCGATGTAACCCACGCCGAGCTCTTTGGAGAGTCGTTCGACCTCGGGTCGATCGCCGTCGTCGAGCAGCCACGTTTCGTGCGCGACGCGCATCGCCACCGCCGCCGCGACGGTCGGGATGAGGACCTCGAGTCCCTCGTTATAGGTCGGGATCAGCACCGCGATCCGTTGATCGGTGGTCGCGACGTCGCGCGTCGGTGGCCGCACGTCGACGTCCCACAGCGAGAAGGTGAACAACGTGAGACCGACCGCTGCATGGACCTCCAGGATGAACAGCGGGAGCGCGACCCACCAGACATCCAGCGCGATCGTCGACGTCGCCCGCCAGGCGAGGTAGATCGCGGTCGCGGCAAGGGCGATCACGGCGATCGCCCGGATCGCGAAACGGCGGTTGCGGGGCTCGGGCATCGGGAGGTCGCGGCCTGGTACGGTCGGGCGAAACCAACCCGCGGCCGGGAACCGCATTTGCTGGTGCGTCATCGCACCGATGCTCGCGCGCCGGGTACCGCTCCGATATAGGACGGAACGACCCCCGTGCGGCCCCCGAAAGGCCCATCACGTATCCTGCAGCCCGATGCCCCGCACCATGATCAGCCTCGTTCCACCCGTCGAGAAGGTCTTCCTCGTGGCCGTCGACACCGGTGACGGCGACGGCTGGACCGCGCCCGAATCGCTTGCCGAGCTGGCGAACCTCGCCACGACCGCGGGTGGTGACGTCGTCGGTGCCGAGTGGCAGAACCGCCGGCACGTCGACCCCAACTGGTACATCGGCAAAGGCAAGGCCGAGGAACTGGCGGCGGCCAAGCGCGAGACCGGTTTCGACGTGCTCATCGCCGACGACGAGCTGTCGCCCGCCCAGCAGCGCGCGCTCGAGGAGCTGCTTCGCGTCAAGGTCATCGACCGAAGCCGGCTCATCCTCGACATCTTCGCGTTGCATGCCCAGACCCACGAAGGTCGGCTCCAGGTCGAGCTCGCCCAGCTCGAATACCAGCTGCCCCGCCTGACGAAGCTGTGGACCCACCTCTCGCGCACGCAGGGTGGCATCGGCTCGCGCGGTCCCGGCGAGAGCCAGCTCGAGACCGACCGGCGCATCATCCGCACGCGGATCGCCAAGATGAAGGAGCGGGTCGAGCAGGTCCGCCAGCAGCGCGCGACCGCGGCGCGTGGGCGCGATCGGCGGTTGTGGCCGACCGTCGGCATCGTCGGCTACACGAACGCCGGCAAATCGACCCTGCTCAACACGCTCGTCGGTGCCGAGGTCGCCCGCGCCGAGGACAAGCTGTTCGCGACGCTCGATCCGACCAGCCGCCAGGTCAAGCTCGGCGACGGCCAGACCGCCATCGTCACCGACACCGTGGGGTTCATCCACAAGCTGCCGCACCAGCTGGTCGATGCCTTCCGCGCCACGCTCGAGGAGGTCAACCGGGCCGACGTCCTGCTCGAGGTCGTCGACGCCGCGGATCCGCACATCGAGGAGCATCGCGCCACCGTTCAGACGGTCCTCGACGAGCTCGGGGCAGGGGACAAGCCGCGGCTGGCGGTCTTCAACAAGGCCGACCTGATCGACCACGCGGCGTCGAACGGCGCGGCGGTCGCACCATCGATCGCCGGTGCGGTGTTCGTGTCCGCGCTGACCGGCTACGGCATGGAGACGTTGCGGGCCGAGATCGCCGCGGTGCTGGCCTCGCTCTGGGTCGACGTCGACGTCGCGATCCCATATGCCGAAGGCGAGCTGCTCGCGCGGGTGCGCGAGCGGGGGACCATCGACATCGAATACCGCGAACGCGACGTCCGGGTCCACGGCCGGGTCGCGCCGTCGCTGGCCGGCGAGCTCGATGCGGCCGCCGCTCGCTGGACGGACGCCGTCAACGCCACATCCCCGGTCGCCCACGGTGGCGCGCGCGCCCACGGTGCCAGCCAGCGGGGATCATGACCTTCTGGCGCTCCGAGGCACGACTCTCGGTCGTCGTGGTCGTCGCCTCGGCGGCCATCTTCGGGATCGCCCTCGCGCTCGTGCCGCCTTTTGGCGTGACGTTCGACGAGGCCAAGTATCTCGGGATCGGGTACAGCCTGATCGAGGGGCACGGGCCACGGATCGTGTTCGGCGGCTACTTCCTGCTGCATGGCCCGGTGTGGCCGAGCGTCGTCGTCGGACCGGCGGTCGCGCTTGGCATCGATCCGCTCGACGTGGGCCGCGCGCTCAACGGAATCAGCGGGGTCGGCCTCATCCTCCTGGGCGCCGGCCTCGCCTGGCGCATCCGGCCGGCGGCGGCCGCGTTCGCTGCGATCGCCCTGCTGGCGACGACGTATCTCCACGAGTTGACGCGGACGGCACGCCTGGACGTCCCGGCGGCGACGCTGGCGGTCGCCTACCTGGCGTTGGGGTTGCTGGCCACGAGGCGTGGATCGACCCCCTACGCGATCCTCGCCGGGTTCCTGCTCGCCGTCGCGTTCCTCGTCAAGGAGATCGCGCTGCCGCTCGCCCTCGTTCCGATCCTCGTCGCGATCCTCCATCGAGGGCCCTGGCGCCCGATCCTGCGAACCACTGGCTGGCTGACGTTGAGCGCGACGATCGGGGTCGCACCCTGGTTCATCTTCGTGGCGCAGCAGAGCCACCGGGTGTACCGGTTGGGGACGCCGGGCTGGACGCTCCTGCCGATCGGTCTCGCACTGCTCGGTTTCGGGTTGGCCTGCGTGATCGCCAGCCGGTTCGACGTGCCCGCCATCGCCCGACGCGCTCGCCGGCTGGACGGTCAGTTTCGCACTTGGCTCGTGGCGGGCGTCACGATCGTGTGGGTGGTCAGCCTGACGCTGCTGTTCGCGCGAACGCTGACGACCCGCGGAACCGCCCTCATCGACCTCCAACAGATCGCCGGGTACGTACGGGCCTGGTACCCGTACCTCGTGACGACCGCGATCGGCGCGGTGGGCCTTGCGTTGTCACTCTTGCCGATGCGGTCGGCGGATCGAGGGCCGCGGGACGCCTATGAGGACCTATGGCTCGCGACGATCTGCGGGTTACCGCTGGTGATCCTAGTCATCGGCGTCGGCGAGCCACCGCGCAACTACCTTGCCCAGCTCGCGATCGGGGCGGGCATCAGCGCGGGCGGCTGGCTCTGGCTCATCGAGGGAGCCGTTCGTCGCTGGCCGACGGTGACGACGCTGGTCGTCGGCGCCCTCTTCGGGTCGGTATTCGGCGTAGTCGTCGGCGATTTCGCCGATGTCGGGTTGCTGGCGGGAGCGATCGGCGGCCTCGTCGCTGGCACGGTCGTGGCGGTCGTCGCCTGGACCGTTCGCTCCCGTCGGCCCGACCGCAACACCGGTCCAGCGGCCGTTCGCTCGTCCGAGCGGTCGCTGACATGGCCGGCCGTCGCCGGCCTGATGATCCTCAGCCTGATCGGCGCGTCCGGGGTACTCGCCGTCGACATCGACCTCCGCCCGACGGACTCGACCAGGGATACCGCAGTCGACACGGTGGCTGAATGGGTCCAGGGCCACGTGGCGCCGGGGTCCACGATCGCCTTCGGGTCGTACCTCGGCTACGAGATGGCGCTGCCGCTGCGGGTCGCCTTCACGACGCGACAGGTCCGCCACGTGATCGCGGTCGGCGATGTCGACGCTCCGGACGGCGTCGCCGTCTTCGGCCTGCCCACGACCGACGACTGGGTGTCGATCGACATCGCGCCCAAGAACGTCAACGAGTTCCAGGCCTTCTCCGCGAGCATGTTCATCGCCCAGCTGCGAAAGAGCGGGGCCGACTACTGGGTGTATTCGACGGGCACGACGTCCTCGGCGCCGACGATCATCCCAGCCCTCGCGGGTGCGGTGGGCTTCGAGCAGGTCGGACACTGGATATTCGCTCGCCCGCGTGGCAGCAAACCGCTCGAGACATATGTCTTCCGGCTCGATCGCGATCGACTCGCGCTCGCCACCGACCGGATCCACATCGCGCCCGACGCGCTCGAGCGGATGGTGGCGCTGATCGAACGCGAGCACGCGACCGACCTCGCGCGCCGGCTTGCCCCCCAGCTCGTGGCCGACCCACGGACCGCCGCGACCGATGCACTGATCGACCGTTTGCGCCTGTTCGCCGGCCAGGCGCTGCGGTGAGGGCGCTTGTGGGAAGTCTGTGGACAACGCCTGCCACCGCGAAACATTTCACGACAAAGTCGTGGATAACCTGGTTGTGAATCGGATGCCCCGGGCCGTAAGGTTGGTCTTGCCCGAAGGGGCCACGAGCATCTAGCGATCTGATCGGTGTTTACATTGATCGGAGCGTCTAGTGAGCGAGGTTCCTTTGGGCGTTTTCGTGTGAGCTGAGATGCGTCCGAACGGGGCGCAGCGGCAAGCCCGCCCGCAGATGGTCCCGATCGCCGAGCTCCAGCCGGTCGCGATCCGGGAGGCGGCCGCGGCGATCGACCCGGTCTTCACCGGCACACCCCAGTTCGTCCACGATGGGCTGAGCGAACGGCTCGGCGTGCCGGTCGTGATCAAGGTCGAAACCGTCAACCCGATCCGCTCGTTCAAGGGACGCGGAACCTGGGTCGCCATGCACGGGCTGGCAGGGGAGGGGAGGATCGGCGCCGACCGGCCGGTCGTCGTCGCCTCGGCCGGCAACTTCGGCCAGGGCGTCGCCTACGCGGCGCGCTCGCTCGGCGTGCCGGCTGTCGTATTCACCTCTAGGAACGCCAACCGCGCGAAGATCGCGCGGATGCGTGCGCTCGGCGCCGCCGTGATCGAGTCAGGCGAGGATTTTGACGACGCCCGCGGCGCCTCGGAGGCGTATGCCATCGACCACGGCGCCGAGTTGCTCGTCGACGGCGACGATCCGCGCATCGCGACCGGTGCGGCGACCCTCGCCCTGGAGGTGACGGACGCGATCGAGGCCGGTCGTCTGCCCGAGCTCGCGGTCGCCTCCGTGCCGGTCGGGAACGGGGCGTTGATCAACGGGGTGGGAAGCTGGTTGCGCCACGCCTCGTCGGCCACCCGCATCGTCGGCGTCCAGGCCGAAGGCGCCGCGGCGATGTCGCTCAGCTTCGCGGCCGGTCGGCCCATCGACACGCCCACGGCTGCGACCTATGCCGACGGGATCGCGTCGAGGATCGCGATCCCTCGGGCCGTCGAGCTGATGGCCGGCCGGGTCGACGAGATGCACACGGTGGGGGAGGCGGCGCTCCACGCGGCCCAGGAGGAGCTGAGCGAGGCGCTGGGGATCACGGTGGAAGGCGCCGCGGCCGCATCATGGGCCGGCCTGCTGGCAGGCCCCGCGCCCGACGGGCCGGCGCTGGTCATCGTCACCGGCAGCAACGTCTGAGTAGGGGAGCGGAGGAGGGGAGTCGGCCCGTGGCCGCAACACGCACGCTGCCCTTCGAGCCGGCCGACTTCCTGCGCTCGATCGTGCCGCTCGGGCTGTTATCGGTCGCAGCCGCGCTGCCGCCGCTCCGGCTGCCGTTGCTGCTCGTGCTGGCCGTCGGCGCCGGCGTTGCCGTCGCCCGCGACGCCCCCGTTCGCTGGACGTGGGCCGGCGCCGTTCCCGTCGCCGTCAGCCTGTTCTGGGGCACGCTCGCGGCGCCGCAGGTCGCGGGCGTCAGCGAGTGCGAGAACCCGGCGTCGCCGGTCGCGACGTGGCGTGCGCTCGAAGCGGTCGTCGTCCTGGTCGCCCTGGCCATCGTCGCGCTCCTGGTGCGCGCGGTGCGGGGGACGCTGTACCTGCGCCGGCCGGCCCGGCGGTGGCTCGGCTGGGCAGTCGTCGGGTTCCTGGTCGCCGGCCCGCTGGCGCTCGTCGTCGGCCCGTACCTTGCCCGGCCGTTCTTCGGCGAGGTCTCCTACGTGATCCTGGCAGGCGCGCTGGTGCCGGCCCTCGTGTTCGCGCTCTCGAATGGGGTCATGGAGGAGCTCATCTACCGCGGCGCGCTCATGGGCTGGTCCGGGCGGGTGATGGGTATCGGCCCCGCGCTGGTCGGCCAGGCGGTGGTGTTCGGGCTCGCCCACTCGGGGACCGACGTCATCGGGTTCCAGGTGCCGCTGATGCTGGCCATGGGCCTCGGAGGCCTGTTGGCGGGCCTCGTCACCATCCGGACGCGCTCGCTGCTGCTCCCGATCGCGATCCACGTCGGCCTCGACATCCCGATTTACTTCGCGTTCGCCTGCGCCGCGTAGAGGGCGGGCTGCGGCGTTTGACGTCCACGGCGATACAACCGTATGGTTGTATCAATGCAGGCAGCCATCGAACCCGATCGGGTCTTCACGGCCCTCGCCGACGCGACACGGCGCGACATCGTGCGCCGCGCGATCGTGGGGGACGAGGGTGTCGCCGAGCTCGCCGGGCACTATCCGATGAGCTTCGCGGCCGTGCAGAAGCACGTCGCGGTGCTCGAGCGCGCGGGCCTGGTCACCAAGCGGCGCATCGGCCGCCGCAAGGTGGTCCGGACCCGGGTCGAAGGCCTGCGCGTGGCCCAGCGCCTCCTGGACCAGTACGAGCAGCTATGGCTGGGCCGGATCGACCGGATGACCGATCTCATCACCACCGAGGAGACGTACGTATGACCGTGACCGCCGTCCGCAAGGACCCCGAAGCCCTGACCATGACGATCAGCACCGAGCTCGAGGCGCCGCCGGAGCGGGTGTGGCAGCTCTGGGACGATCCGCGCCAGCTCGAGCGCTGGTGGGGCCCGCCGACCTATCCCGCCACCTTCACTCGGCACGACCTGGCGCCGGGCAGCCGCGTCGAGTACCACATGACGGGGCCCGAGGGCGACAAGGCGCATGGCTACTGGGACGTGCTCGAGGCTGACGCGCCACATCGACTCGTCTTCCGCGACGGCTTCGCGAACGACGACGGCACGCCGAACGAGACCCTGCCGCGCAACGAGGCCCGCGTGACGATCGAGGACCTTGGTGCCGGACGCACGCGCATGTCGATCGAGAGCGAGTTTCCGAGCGCCGAGGCGATGGAGCAGGTCCTCGCCATGGGCATGGAGGAAGGCCTGACCCAGGCCGTCGGCCAGATCGACGCGATCCTCGCCGAGGACGCCGTTCGGTCGGCATAGTCCAGACAGAGGCGATCGGTCGCCCGCACCCCGGAGGAGCACAACCCCATGACCCTGACCGCAGCGACGACGCGCACCCTCGACGTGCCAGGCGCCAGCGTGACCTATGACGTGCAGCGCGGCGGGACGGGCGATGCGCCGGCCCTGTTCCTGATCGGCTCGCCGATGGGCGCGGCGGGATTCGTCACGTTGGCCGGACATTTCGCGGACCGCGCGATCATCACGTACGACCCGCGAGGGTCGGAACGGAGTACGAAGGACGACCCGACGACCGCGTCGAACCCGGACCAGCATGCCGACGACATCCATCGGATCATCGAGGAGGTCGGCGGACCGGTCGACCTCTTCGCCAGCAGCGGCGGCGCGGTCAATGCCCTGGCGCTGGTCGCGAAGCATCCCGAGGACGTCCGGATCCTCGTGGCGCACGAGCCCCCGCTCGCCTCGATCCTGCCCGATGGCAAGAACGCCAAGGCGGCAGTGCGCGCGATCCAGAACTCCTACCAGACCCGCGGATTCGGCGCCGGGATGGCGCACTTCATCGCTGTCACCAGCCACCGCGGCCCGTTCCCGGACGACGTCGCGAGCCAAGCGGCGCCCGATCCGGCGACGTTCGGCATGCCGACCGAGGACGACGGCACCCGGACCGACGTGATGCTCGGGCAGAACATCATCGGTACCACGCACTACGAGCCCGACTTCGACGCGCTGCGCGCGGCGCCGACCCGGATCGTCGTCGCCGCCGGGGCCGAGTCGGAGGGCGAGATGGCGAACCGCGGGGCACACGCCGTTGCCGAGCGGCTCGGCACTGAGCCGGTGATCTTCCCGAGCCACCACGGCGGCTTCCTCGGCGGCGAGTACGGCTGGGCCGGCGACCCCGACGCCTTCGCAGCGAAGCTACGCCAGGTACTCAGCGAGGCCTGACGGGGATCGACCACCGCCTCACGATCCGCAGACGGCAGACGGGCCCACGCGGTGTGGGCCCGTCTTCTTGTTGGGCGGCCGGCGAATCGCCGGTCAGCGGACGGCGACCCGGAGATTGCCGTACGGGAACGAGTCGGGGAATCCGCCGATCTGGACGTAGTACGTCGTCCCGGCGACGCTGTCCCAGGTGACGGCTGCCTGGAGCGTCCGGCCGACCGGGTCGAGGGGAACGTCGTCGACGCAGGCGCCTGGCACCGGGTCGAAGCCACCGGCACCGTCGGCCGTGTAGACGGCGATCACGGTGTCGTAGTCGCTACCAGCCGTGTCGACGGTGATCGGTCCGCCGGTGCCGACGATCCGATACCAGACGGTATGCCCGACCGGGACCTCGAAGACCTCGCCGCCATCGGTGAACGTGAGGCACTCGTACGGCGCCTCTCGCTCGGGCGAGGCACCCTTCGTCGCGACCGACGTCTTCTGGCCGACCGCGAGCAGCTTCGCGCCGCTAGGTAGGTCGTTGGCGGGAACCTTGCCGCCCGGCTTCGGGCCGCTCGGGGCAGTGAAGATCTCCTTGGTCC
>JBIOWA010000201.1:0-24368 GCA_044868045.1 Candidatus Limnocylindrales bacterium | reverse complement strand
CGACGCACACTGCCGCGGGGCCACACGAGAGGGATCCAGGTGGCAACGACCGGACTCATCGTCCGCAACGCGCGAGTCCATCCGACACGCGGCCTGCCCGTCGAACCGGCCGACATCCTGGTCGATGGCGACCGGATCACGGCGATCCGTCCAGCCGGATCGATCCCCGTCGACGGCAGGCTGGAGCTCGACGCCGAGGGGCGGCTCGTCTCGCCACCCCTCGTCGATCCACATGTCCACTTGGATGCGGTCCTGACCGTTGGCGAGCCGCGCCACAACGAGTCCGGGACCCTGATCGAGGGCATCCTCACGTGGGCCGACCGGAAGCCCTCGCTGACGCATCACGACGTCAAGGACCGGGCCCGCGAGGCGATCCTCTGGGAAATCGCCCAGGGAACCGGGCTGATCCGATCGCATGTCGACGTCTGCGATCCCTCGTTGACCGCCCTCAAGGCGCTGCTCGAGCTGCGCGAGGAGATGCGCGACCTCGTCGACCTGCGGCTGATCGCCTTCCCGCAGGACGGGATCCTCTCGTTCCCAAACGGCAAGGAGCTGATGCGTGAGGCGATGCGCCTCGGCTGCGACGTGATCGGCGGCATCCCGCATTACGAATGGACGCGCGAGGACGGAGTCGAGGAAGTCAACTTCCTCTTCGACCTCGCCCGCGAGACCGGCGCCCAGATCGATCTCCATTGCGACGAAACGGACGACGAACATTCGCGCTTCATCGAGGTTGTTGCCGCCCGGACCATGCGCGACGGCATGCAGGGTCGCGTCGTCGCCGGCCACACGACCGCGATGGGTTCGTACAACGACGCCTACGCCTTCAAGCTGCTCCAGATCCTCAAGAAGGCCGGTGTCACGATCGTCGCGAACCCACTCGACAACATCGTCCTCCAGGGCCGCTTCGACACGTACCCCAAGCGGCGTGGCATGACCCGGGTCAAGGAGCTCGACGCGGCGGGCGTGAACGTGGCCTGCGGCCACGACTCGATCATGGATCCGTGGTACCCGCTGGGACGAGGGTCGATGCTCGACGCGCTGTCGATGCTCGTCCACGTCGCCCAGATGACGGGTCGGACGGAGCTCTTCCGCGCCTACGAGATGGTAACGACGAACCCAGCCCGGGCCGCCGAGGTGTCGTGGGGCATCAAGGAAGGCCTGCCCGCCAACTTCGTCGTCTTCGACTGCGCCGACGAGGCGGAGGCCATCAGGCTCCGCCCGGCGGCGCGCTGGGTCGTCCGCAATGGTCGGGTGGTTGCCGAGACCGAACCGGCCAGGAGCACCGTGCATGTCGACGGGCAAGCCCGACCCGTCACGTACCGGCGCGATCCAATTCAGCCCGCCGCCCAACCGGCGACGGCATAACCCAAGGGCGCGGACCGAAGTCGCGCCAGGATGGAGGAAGGAGTGGACGTATGACTGCTGGGCTGCTCACTGGAAAGGGCATGCCGACCCGCGAGGGCGACCTGTCGGTCGAGGCTCACGGCTTCGACCCGATCCCCGAGACGGCCCGCTACGGGTCAGTGAGTCGAATCTTCACCGTCTGGTTCACGCCCAACCTTGTGCCTGCCGCGTTCTTCGTTGGGACGCTGGCCGCGGCCGATTTCCTGCAGGTAGGCTTCGTGACCGGCCTGCTCGCCATCCTCGTCGGGAACCTGCTCGGCTCAGCGCTAGTCGGAGCCCTCTCCACGATGGGGCCGGCGACCGGAATGGCGCAGATGCCGCTTGCGCGACTGCCGTTCGGCAAGAGCATCGTCGTACCGGGCGTACTGAACTGGATCAGCTGTATCGGTTGGGACGGCATTAACAATGTATTCGGCGCGGCAGCGATCACGCTACTGACCGGCCTGCCGTTCCCGATCTCACTGCTGATCGTCGTCCTGGCTCAGGCGGCGCTTGGTGTCATCGGCTACGAGGCGATCCACACATTCGAGAAGTACATGGCGATCGTCCTCGGCGTCATGTTCGTCATCCTGTCGATAGCGATCGCCGGCCAGGCCAGCACCGGCCGTGCGGACGGCTTCACGGGGCTCGACCAGATTGGGGCATTCATGCTGTTCGCGGCCATCGCGGCGAGCTTCGTCCTCGCGTGGGGACTGTACGCATCCGACTACAGCCGCTACCTGCCCGTCGACGCGCCGCGCTCGACGATCTTCTGGTACACGGTCGGCGGACTGACACTCGGAGCCGGCTGGATCGAGGTCCTCGGATTGGCTGTGTCCGACAAGTCGACCGGACCGGCGGTAGGGACGATCAACACGATCCTCGGCGGTGGTCTGCTGGGGGCACTGGCGATGATCGCGATCGCGATCGGAACGGTCGCGGTGAACGCGATGAACGATTACACGGGCTCTCTGTCGCTGCTCGCGGCGGGCGTACGCGTGCGGCGCGTCTACGCTGCGATCGTCGTCGCCGTGCTCGGGTTCCTCTTCACGCTCTACCTGAATGCTGGCGATCTTGCCCTCAAGTTCGAGAGCTACCTGTTGTTCATCCTGTACTGGGTCACGCCGTGGGCGGGCATCGTGCTTGCCGACTGGTGGCTGCGGGGGCGTCCGCGAACGCTCGACGTACGCCGCCTTACTGACTTCTCGCGCTTGCCTTCTGGCGCGCTGGCGCTCGTCGCGCTGATCATCGGGTTCGTCGTGTCGCTCCCGTTCCAGACCTCGTCTTTCGGCAGCGAGATCGCACAGGCTACGGGGTTGCCGATCAACGGTCTGGCGGCAACGCTCCACTACGCCGACATCGCCTTCATTGTCGGCTTCGTCGTTTCGGCGGCGATCTACTGGATCGGAGTCAGAACCGGCATGGCTGAGGCCGTCCCCGAGGCGGGGGCCGCGTCCGCCTAGCGGTCACAAAGCCGGCAGCTCGGGCCGGCGATGGATGACCGGCTCGAGTTCGAGGGTCGCGACGTGGGCGGCGATCGCCGCTCCCGTCGCGATCCATAACCCATCGATCGACCGTGCTCGCTCGATCAGCCGATCGAGCGCGATGGCGCGCGACGCGCGACCCGAGATGAACGGGTGGTTCGTGAGCATGAACAACCCGCCGTCCTCGACGAGCGCTTCGAGCTCGAGCGTCCAGCGCGCGACGACGTCGTCAGGGTTCGAGATCACGCCTGAGCCGGTGATGCCGGGGAGGTAGTTGTAGGGCTCCCAGTCGTCGAGCGCCCAATGGCCCGGCAACTCGATGAGCGTCGGTGCTCCGGGCTCGGCCGACGTCGCCAGGACGTAGGGATGATCCGCGTCCATCAGCCCTGCGTCATAGGCGAAGCCGTGGCGAGCGAGGATCGCCGGCGTCTCGTAGGTGAGCTCCCACATCGGCCCGCGATAGCCCGTTGGCCGGATGCCAAGGACCTCGTCGAGTGCGGCCAGCCCGCGCAGCACTCGGGTCTCCTGGGCCTCCACGTCCGCGCCGTGGGCACCCTCGTGCAGGTAGCCGTGATGGGCGATCTCGTGTCCGGCGTCCCGGATGGACCGGCAGATCTCCGGCCATCGCTCGGCGGTGTAGCCGGGGATGAAGAAGGTGGCTCGGATCCCGCGGCGGTCCAACACACGCAGCAGGCGAGCGATGCCGGTCCGGGCCCCATACGCCTGGTGGCTCATGACATCGAGCCAGGCGGCCGCCTCGGGTTGTTCGAACAGGATCGGACTCTCCGCGTCGACGTCGAAGGTGAAGCAGGCTGCCGCCGACATGCCATCGGGCCAGCGAAACCCGGGCGGCACCGCCGAGCGCCAATCCGCGACCTCGTTCATCAGAGCGGCTCGAGCCAGCCCTCCCGCTCGGCGCGGATCGCGAGCTCGGCGCGGCTCAGGATCCCCATCCGTTCGAAGATCCGCGAGAGGCTGGCCTCGACGGTCTTCCGCGAGAGCCCCATGGCCATGGCGATCTCGTCATTCGACTTGCCGGCCTGGATGCCCGCGATGATCCCGCGCTCGCGGTCGCTCAGGTCCGGCGCCGGCGCCTGCGAGGTTCGAAGCTGCTCCGCGGTGAAGGCGAGCCCGCCGCGATCGACGATCCGGATCGCCTCGGCGACCTCGTCGAGCGTCGCGGTCTTGAGCAGGAATCCCTGCGCGCCGCTGCGGACCGCAGTCGCCACGTACTGGCGGTGATCGAAGCTCGACAGCACGAGCGTCGCCGGTCGCCCGCGAGCCGACGCCTCGCGGACCAGGGTCGTGCCGAGACCGTCGGGCAGCCGCATGTCGATGATGGCGACGTCGATGTCGTCCTGGCGCAGTCGACGGGATGCCTCCGCGACCGTCCGGGCCGTGCCGACGACGCGGAGGTCCGGTGTCGATTCGATGATCCGTTCGAGCCCACCGATCACCGCCGGATGATCGTCGACGAGCAGGACGCGGATCGTCATCGATGCCAGGCGACGATCACCGACACTCCGACGCCGATCTCGGATCGCAGCGAGAGGCGTGCCCCGATCGCGTCGGCACGCTGGCGCATGGCGATCAGCCCGGCGTGGCCGGCCTTGCGGGCCACCTCGAGTGCTCGGCCATCCAGCCCGCGTCCGTCGTCGCGGACCTCGATCTCCATCACATCCGGCCCGATGACGCCGAGCACGTCGACCCGCCGCGCGTCGGCGTGGGTCATGGCATTGCGCACGGCTTCCTCGGTCACGCGATAGATCGCCAGCTCGACGTCGGGATCGCGCGCCTGCTCCGGGCTGGTGCGATCGTCGACATCGACGCGGATCGCCGTGCCGTCGCGGGCGTACTGGTCGGCCAGCGATTCGATGGCCATGGGGAGGCCGAGATCGTCGAGCACCGGTGGGCGAAGTTCGGTCGTGACCGCACGCAGCTGCGCCGCGATGCGGCGGAGTGCAGCACGCTCCTCTACGGCATCTGGTACCAGCTCCAGCCTGGCGATGACCGCACTCAACTCCTGGATCGGGACGTCGTGGAGATCCGCGGCCAGCCTCGCCCGCTCGCCCTCGGAAGCCTCCATCGCGGCCTGCCGACGGACGTCACCGAGCACGAGCGAATCGGCGGCACGCAGGATCGCTCGCCTCGTTCGGGGATAGGCCAGGAAGGCGGCCAGCGCGATCACGGCGAGGATCGCGACATCGACGTGGACGAACAGGGCGATGACGATGAGTACGCCCAGGAACGCCGCCGCACCAGCGAGCTCGAATGTCGAGGTCGCGCGTCGTCGGGCTACGGTGCCGGTACGCCGAATTTCGATCGCCGCGGTCAGGATCACCCCCAACACGAGGACGAACGCGACCGTCGAGCGGAGCTCCTCGAGGGACGTCGGATCCCCGATCGCAAACGTCCGGCTGATCGCCCACACGACGAGGAACGTGGAGAGGACCGCAGCCAGCGCGAGGCCAACCACCGACCGAAGCCGGGCGCCGATCAACGCGGCCGCGGGAAGCGCGAGTGCCGCGCCGAGCCCGACCGTCGACCACATCGCGTCGCCCTGGACGGCGAGCGACGTGCTCGAGAGCGCCAGACCGATGGACGCCGCCGCCCAGGCCGAGCGTGGCCATCGAGAGCGCAAGGCGAACCCTGCTCCGCTGATCAGCAATCCGGCGATGGCGACCGGGGTCGTCGCCCGCAGCGATTCATCGCGTGGCGCAGCGGACGTCGTGACCGTCCCAAGGCCGGTCTGGACCGTCATCTCCCAGCCACCGGGCTCATCGGACGCCCGTAGTGAGAGAACGAGGTCCCCTGCCCGGACGCCATCTGACCAGACGAAGCCCGTCGGGCGGACGACTGACAGCCTCGTTCCCACGCCGTCCGTGACAAAGCCGCCATCTGCGGATCCCGCCAAAGCGGCCCCCACGCCGACCAACCCCATGACGAACGAAGCCGACACCGCCGCAGCAAGCGCGATGTCGGCCCCGGGAAGTTGCCGCCAGGCACCGTAGGGAAAACCCCACGGCGTCCGTAGGGTTCCTTCCCCTTGGGTGCGCGAGAGCTCACCCATAGGGTCGCAGGGTAGCAGGCGATCGTCCCCAATCGCCTGGAGGAATCTGGTGCGTAGGACGCGTGCGCTCCTGTTCGGCGCGCTCTTGGCGCTCGTTCCATCGACCCCCGCGATGGCATCGACGCCGGAGATCGCGGCGACCCTTGACGGCCGGTCGATTCCCGCGGCCGAGGTGGCCGCCCACCACTGCCACGACCTCGAATTCCCCTTGATTCGGTGCTTCCGCAAGGTCGCCGACCGCGACGCCTCCATGTCGGTGGAGGTCGGTCCCGTCCAGCTCGCCGTGGCGGCCGCCGTCGTGTACGTGACGATCTATGACTCGTCAGGGTTCTTCGGTAGCAGCATGTCGATCTCCCAGAACTACGACACGCTCTCGGTCGTCGGCTGGAACGACCGGGCGAGTTCGTTCAAGGGCCGCAATTCAGAGACCGGCCGCTTCTATGTCGATTGGTTCCATGGCGGCAGCTCGTGGGCCTTCTGCTGCAATCAACAGACGGCGAACCTTGGCAGCTACGACAACACGTTCACCTCGGTCTACCGAACCTGACAAGGCTGAGAGGCACCGCGTGCGCTGCGTCGACAAGACCGACCGGACGAACCCGGACGAGCGTGTCCGGCGTATCGGCGGAACCAACAGCGTCGGCGTCAACTGGCGGCTCACGCACGAGGAGGCCATCGAGGCGATCGAAGGGCGACGTTGGGACTTCTACGTCGAACGGCCTGGAGGTGCCGTGGACGTGATCGTTGCGATCAGCCGGTTCGGGAACAAGTATCTGAAGACGACCGCCGACGACGACGAGCCAAGCAGCCTGCTGGCGCTTCCGGACTGCCTGCGGCTCGGCTGACGCAGCCCGCCTGCAGCGGTCCCAGGGTCAGGTCAGCGACGCGATCTGGCAGTGACCGGCGCGAGGGTCATGACGATCGTGCGCTCCGGCTCGGCCGGTCCGCGGAAGGCCGCGATGGCTTCGACCAGGGCCTTCGGGGTGTGCGGGCGCCGATACGTGAATGCGGCGGGCAGGTCCACGGTGGCGGCGCGGGCGAGCTCAGGATCCACGATGGACGAGCGTGGGCGGATACGAACGTCGGGCATGAGCGATGCGGGGACCCCCTGACAGTCGTGACGGTGAGCGTGCGTACGGTAGCGCGAACCGACGTTTGATGCACCGACCCGGTCGGCTGCGGCCCCCGGTACCGAGGTCCCAGCCGCGGACCGCGCCGAAAACGGCGCAGACGGGTCGATGAGGCACCCCTGCTATCGTGCCAGCGTGGTGGCTACGCTCATCGATCCCCGTTCGTCCTCGCCCGCCGCTCCGGCCGCATCGGCCCCGCTCGATGCCCGCTGGCTCGGGCGCATCGAATATCGCGCGGCGCACGCGCTCCAGAAGCGCCTCGTCGACGAACGCGCCCAGGGTCGGATCGGTGACCGGCTGCTGCTCCTGGAGCATCCGCCGGTCCTGACGCTCGGCAAACATTCCGATCCGGGGCACATCCGGGCGACGGCTGACGAGCTGGATCGTCGCGGGATCGCGATCGAGCACATCGAGCGCGGCGGCGAGGTCACCTACCACGGGCCCGGTCAGCTGGTGGCCTACCCGATCGTCCGGCTGCACGAGCGCGGCCTGCTGCTGCGACCGTTCGTGCGCGCGCTCGAGGCCGCGCTGGTCGAGACCTGTGCCGCCCACGGCGTGGGGGCGCAGCGCCGCGACGGTCACCCCGGCTGCTGGTGCGACACCGACGGCCCGGCGCCGCGCAAGATCGGCGCGCTCGGCCTGCGCATCGAGCGGGGCGTCAGCTATCACGGCATCGCCCTCAACGTGACCGTCGATCTGGGCGACTTCGAGCTCATCGACGCCTGCGGGATGCCGGGTGTCGAGTCGACGTCGATCGCGCGTGAGCTCGGTGACCCCAACGCGCGGCCGTCGACCGCCTCGGTCGAGCGCGCCGCCTGGACCTTTGCGCGATCGTTCGCCGCCGCCATCGACGCCCCGCTGTCCGTCACGAGCTGACGACCGTGGCGAGCGGTCTGTTCGAGCTTCGCAAGGATCCGATCACGAGCTGGTGGGTGGCCACGATCGTCGATCGCGCGTTCCATCGCGATCGATTCGCCCGGGCCGCAGAGCCCGTCGACGACCAGATGTTCGGTTGCAGCAACTGCGCGGCCCCGGGGGACGGCGTCCGGACACGCATGCTCAAGGACTTCGCGTTCCACGTCATCGGCACCGACTCGGAGGCGCGCGAGCTCGAGGCCGACCACGGCATCGCGCAGGTCTCACTGGCCCAGGCGCGGGCGACCGGCAGCTGGCGCACGGTCATCGGGCCGCACGGCGAGCATCGACCGCTGCACGCCGTCGGCAGCGAGCTCATCGAGCAGCTCATCACGTGCGCACGCGACGAGCTCGCGGCGGCAGGTGACGACAGCCAGACCGAGTACCTGACGGTCGTGCAGAACTGGGGGGCCCAGGCCGGGGCGAGGACCAACCACCTGTGTCTCGACCTGTACGACCTTCCCCAGATCCCGCACCGCATCGCGGAAGAGCTCGGCGGGGCAGCTCGCTTCGTCATCCGCGAGGGGGAGTGCCCGTTCTGCCGGCTCGTGCGCGAGGAATCGCGCCGTCCGGACCGTCTCGTCTGGGAGGACCACGGCAGCGTGGCATTCGCTCCGTACGCGTCGAGGTCCGCGTTCGAGGTCTGGATCGTGCCTCGCCGCCACGACGCCGACTTCGCCCGCGCCACGACGGCCGACATCAAGGCAACCGCCGAGGCGCTTCGGCAGGTCCTCGGCCGCCTGGCCGGGGCCCTCGACGGGCCGCCATACAACCTCGTCCTCCACACCGCCCCGCTGCGTGAACAGGTCGACGGCACTTACCACTGGCACTGGGAGATCCACCCGAGATTGCGCGAGATCGCCGGCCTGGAGTTGGGAACCGGCCTGCCGGTCAACCCCGTCTCCCCGGAGGACGCGGTCGAGGAATTGCTCGGTCGCGCCGATCCGGAGGGAGGTGGATCGGGTTGACGTGGGCCGGGCCCGAGCGCGACGGGCGTCACACGTGGGGGACGTGCCTCGTCATTGGCGCATCGAGCGTGCGCCGATCATGGACCGCGCTCAGCGAACCATCCCCCACGGAGCCGTCTTGGTCTTCGATCCCTCGGCCGTCAACCTGCGCGATCCATTTGGGCGCCCAACCAAGATCCGGGTCGACCGAGGCCAGCCCATGAGCGGTGTCTGGGATCGGGACGAGGCGGCGATCTTCGTCGAATCGGTCTTCGGCAAACACCAGGCGGAGATCTACGCCTATCTGCTGCGGATGATGCGCGACCCTGAGGTCGCGGCCGACATGACGCAGGACACGTTCATCAAGGCGTACAAGAACTACGCGACGCTCGAGAAGCCAGAGAACGCACGGGCCTGGCTGTACCAGATCGCCCACCGCGTCGCGCTCGATGAGATCCGGCGTCGCAAGATCATCCGGTTCCTGCCGTGGAGCGGCGAGGCGCGGGGCTCGGCGCCATCGGCGGAGCACCTCGTGATGGACGCCAGGTTGTCGGGTGACCTCCAGCGCGCACTCGAGCACATCCCGGAGCGTCAACGTGCCGCGCTTCTCCTGGCCGAGCTGCACGACCTCACCGGGCTCGAGCTGGCGGCAGCGCTCGGCGTCAGCCACGTGGCGGCGCGGGCCCTGTTGACGCGGGCACGCGAGAGCCTCCGGCAGGCGCTCGCCGCAGAACGCGAGGCGGACGCCAGGGCCGATGCCGCTCCTGAGGCGGGCCGTGACCCCGGCCGGCCGGCTGAAGTCGACCGATGACCCGCTTCCCACGGCTTCGGCGGCGCCCGGACCAGTGGGCCGATGCGCACGAACGGGCACGCGCACGCGCGGCCGAACGGCTCGACGGTCCGCTCGGGCTGGCGGAATCCACCTGGCTCGAAGGGCACCTTGCCGGTTGCCCACCCTGCGCCGCGACCGCGGCTGCCTACGAGGCCGATCGGGCGGCGCTGCGAACGCTGCGCGACGAGCAACCAGAGCCGCCGCGCGACCTGTGGGCGCGCACCGCCGCGGCGATCGAACTGATGTCGATCGAGTCTGGGGTGTCCGACGAACTGCCTGAGCCCGAGGCGGAGCCGGGCCGACGCCGACTTGGTGGACTTCCGCTGGGCGCGATGTCCGCCGTCGCGGTCGTCGTCGTGGTGGTGGTCGCGACGTTGCTGTCGAACGGGATCGGCCCCCCGCAGAGCGCGACCCGAACGCCGGCCTCGGATGCCGGCGGCACGGGGCCGTCCCAGGCGGCCGCCAGCGTCGCGCCCGAGGTGGCACCGGGTGCGGAGCCGACGCCGTTCGCGGTGGGTGCCGGCGACGTCGCCTGGGTCGACACGGGACCCGACGGTCTTGCGTATTCGAACGTTGAGATCGACGCGGTGTGTCCCACGGAGGATGCATCGGGATGCCCGGAGCTCAGGGACCGCGGCTCCACCAGATTGGGTCTCACGAGTGCACCTCGCACGATCATCGGGTCGCCGACGACGAAGCAGGCCGTCGCCATCTCGAAGGCCGCGCAGGACGGTGATGACGTGATCGTCGTTCAGTTGCCGCAGCCCGCGTCCGCGGCGTCTCCCAGACCGACCCCGTCGACATCGGTCGAGCCGTCGACCCCGGCGGGCGCCGTCCCCACCGAGTCGCCGGGCGAGAGCGCGACACCGACCGACGAATCGAGTCCGATGTTGACGGTCCAGACGAGCGCATCGCCGCTCGAGACACCGATCCCGACGACTGCCGCGAAGATCGCGATCGCGAGCGGGATCCAGGTCGTCGGCGAGTCGGCGGCCTTCTCGGCGGACGGCGCCTGGTTCGCCTTCACCGCCCGCCCAGGCGATGGCTCCGGCGGACCGGACGTGTTCGTGTGGCGGGTGGGTGCCGAGCGGGCAGAGCGGCTCACAAAGGACGGTCATTCGTATTTCGCGTCCTGGTCCGGCGAACGGGTCGTGGTCAGTCGACCGGGCGACCCGGCCTCGACCGCGTCGGATCCGGTCAGCGGGCTCGTCGATCCGGCGACCGGTGGCGAAACGGCGGGCGGGTCGGTGTGGCGCCCGATTGTGGATCCGAGCGGTCGGCTCGCGATCGCCTGGGACGGCACGATCGAGCGGACCGACGACTCGACGAGCTGGGCGCCAGCACGTGGCCGGCTCGAGCTCCGTACCTGGTCCACCGACGGCGACGCGGGTTCGCCGGAAGGATCCGATGACCACCGTGTGGTGGCCGACTCGGCGCGCGGCGACTTCGACGTACGCTGGGATGACACCGGCGACTGGGTCGCGATCTGGGTCGGCGACGAGCACGATGCCACCACCGGCCGCTTGACGCTGTACCACGTCGACGCGAAGCGTGGCCGCCTCGAGAAGGTCAAGGGCGCGCCGGTCGACGTCCGTTCGCTGCCTGGCTTCTCGATCGGCTCGGGCAGGCTCGCCTGGGCGACCCCGCGAGGCCAGGGTGGCGAGGGAAGCCGAGTGCAGATCGCGGCCTGGTCGGGCAGCGGGATCGGGATCGCCGAGAGCAGCCCGGGCGAGGACGTTCGCATCATCCGCTGAGGTTGGTCGCCCGCCCGCCGCGGGCAGGGCTGTACACCGGACCGCTCAGGAGCGTATCGTTCCGGCCCTATCGTGCGACCCAGATGGTTGGTCGTAGGGTCGGTCCTCAGTGCCGCCCTCGCCCTGGTCGCGCTACCGGGCCTTGCCGGATCCCGCGTCCCCAGCGCAGTGGAACCGGTCCCCGCGGGCGCGTTCCAGCCGTACTCGGTCCCCGCGTCCGAAGCCCGATCGCCGCTCACGATCGCCGAGCTCGATCGCGCCTTCCTGTCAGTGGGGCGCGTCATCCCGACGACGACGTTCGTGGAGCCGGGTGAGGAGCCGCGAGACGGCCCGACCAGGCGGCTGCAGCTCGACCAGCCGGACGGCAGCGCGAGGTCCGAACGCAAGCCCGAGAAATACACGCTGACCGGCAAGGCGACCTTCTACGACCACGGCTCGACCGCGATGCGGCTGCCCCGTGGCACCGTGATCGTCGTGTGCGCGAAGGGTGGCTGCCTCGAGCGCGTCGTTAACGATTACGGGCCCCAGAAGCCCGAGCGGATCATCGACCTTTACCGTCCCGACTTCTTCAAGATCTGCGGTTGCCCGTCGTGGAGCGGCGTGATCAACGTCACCGTGTACGTCTACTGAGCGCAGACTCGTCGTATCCTGTCGCTGACCCTTCGGCTGCGGCCCCGTGAGGCCGACCGTGTGGCCCAGTGAGGCCGGGAAGGAGCGATGACCGGACGCTGGATCATGACCGCCGACGAGATCCGTCGAGCGACGGTCCGCCTCTCCCACGAGATCGTCGAGAAGCAGGCGGGCACCGAGGGCCTCCTGCTCATCGGCATCCAGCGGCGCGGCGTGCCCCTGGCCCGCCGGATCGCGGCCGCGATCGGCGACAACGAGGGCGTGCAGGTGCCGGTCGGGGCGCTCGACATCACGTTCTACCGCGACGACCTGTCGCTGATCGCGCAGCAGCCGGTCGTGAAGGGCACCGAGCTGCCGTCGGGCATCGACGGGCGGACCGTCGTGCTCGTTGATGACGTGCTGTACACCGGTCGCACGATCCGGGCGGCGATGGACGCGTTAGTCGACTTCGGCCGGCCGCAAGCGATCCGGCTCGCGGTCCTGGTCGATCGCGGCCACCGCGAGCTGCCGATCCGTGCCGACCACGTCGGCAAGAACGTGCCGACCTCGCGCGAGGAGATCGTCCGCGTCCACCTCGAGGAGACCGACGGCGAGGACGGCGTCGAGATCGAACGCCTCGTCGATAGCCCACTGGCGGCCGAGCCCGTCGCGTGACCGACGTGATCGAGGAGCGACGGGAGGCGACCGAAGTCGTCGTCCCGTCCGTCGACGTCGCGCCCGGCGAGCAGCTGGTCGGGTGGCGGCATCGGCATCTGCTCGACGTCGACGGCCTCTCATCGGCCGACCTCGATCTCGTCATGCGAACCGCCGACGCGATGCGCGAGGTGCTCGCCCGGCCCATCGCCAAGGTGCCGGCGCTGCGCGGGCGGAACGTGACGATCCTCTTCTACGAGGCGTCGACCCGGACTCGCGTGTCGTTCGAGGTCGCGGCCAAGAACCTCTCAGCTGAGGTCGTCAGCATCGCGGCCTCGACCTCATCGGTGACAAAGGGCGAGTCGCTGGTCGACACGGTTCGCACGGTCGAGGCGCTTGGTGCGCAGATGCTGGTGCTGCGCCACAGCGTCAGCGGCGCGCCCTACCTGGCGGCCGAAGTGTTCGGTGGATCGGTGCTCAACGGCGGCGATGGCTGGCACGCACACCCGACCCAGGCGTTGCTCGACCTGTACACGATGCGCTCGAGGCTCGGCTCGGTGGAGGGCAGGAAGGTCGTGATCCTCGGCGACGTCCTGCATTCGCGGGTCGCGCGGTCGAACATCTGGACGCTGACCGCCGCCGGTGCCGACCTCTGGTTGTGTGGTCCGCCGACGCTGCTGCGCGGGTTCGAGGCGTGGGCCGGGCGCGGCGCCGCCGCCGGCCGGCGGTTCCACGTGACGCCGTCGATCGACGAGGCGCTACGGGACGCCGACGTGATCATGGCCCTGCGGATCCAGAAGGAACGGATGGCGTCCGGGCTGTTGCCGTCGCTTCGCGAGTACGCGGCACGGTACGGGCTGACAGCCGCTCGACTGGCGGGCGCGAAGCCCGCCGCGCTCGTGATGCACCCCGGGCCGATGAACGAGGGCGTCGAGATCGCCCCGGACGTCGCGGCCGGTGCCCAGTCAGTCATCACCGATCAGGTGACGAACGGGGTCGCGGTCCGGATGGCGCTCCTCTACCTGCTGGCCGGCGTCAGCCCCACGTGACCGATCTCGATCTCAGCCGCATCTGGCTCGTGGATCCGGCTGCCGATCGCGAGGGCCCGGGTGAGCTGGTCGTCCGCGACGGCATCCTGGAGGCCGTCACATGGCTCGAGGGGTCGGAGGCCGACGGCGTCGACGCCTCGGCGGTCGTCGTTTCCCCGGGCTTCATCGACCTCCACGCGCACCTTCGCGAGCCCGGCGATGAGGACGCCGAGACCGTCGCTACCGGCTTGGCGGCGGCGGCGCACGGCGGCTTCACGACGGTGTGTGCGATGCCGAACACGACGCCAACGCTCGATGAACCGGGCGTGCTTGCTGCGATCCGTGCAGGTGCGGCTGCGTCCGGTTCATCGCTGGAACTGCTGGCTTACGGCGCCGTCACGGTCGGCAGGGCAGGGGAGACGCTCGCCGGCCTCGGCGAGCTGGCCGACGCCGGTGTGGTCGGGTTCACCGATGATGGCGCGCCCGTACGATCCGCCGCGATCCTGCGCAACGCCCTCGCGTACGCGGCCCCGCTGGGGCTCCCGGTCGTCGATCACGCGGAGGACCCGACCCAGACCGAAGGCGCCGAGGCGAACGAGGGGCTCGTGGCGACCGTCCTCGGTCTGCGCGGCTGGCCCGCCGCGGCGGAGGAGTCGGCCGTCGCCCGTGATCTCGCGATCCTCGGCGAGGTCTGCCGCGATGTCTCGGGCGTCCGGCTGCACCTGACACATCTGTCTACAGCCGGTTCACTCGCCCTCGTGCGGCGCGCCAAGGCCGCCGGTCTGCCCGTCACGTGCGACGTCACGCCGCACCATCTCGCGCTCACCGACGAGTGGATCGCCGGGGCGCGGCGATTCGCATGGGACGTCGGCCCGGATGGCGATCCGTGGCACGACGATGCGATCGAGACCACGCCGTTCGACCCGTCGTTGCGCGTCAATCCCCCCTTGCGGACATCGGCCGATGCGCTGGCCTGCCTCGCAGCCGTGGCGGACGGCACCGCCGACGCGATCGCCACCGATCACGCGCCGCACACCGACGTCGACAAGGTCGTCGAGTTCGGCCTCGCCACCAACGGGATCAGCGGCATCGAGACGGCGCTCGGGCTGGTCCTCGCCGCCGTCGATGCCGGGCACCTGACCCTGGCGCGTGCGGTCGCGGCGTTGACGGTCGGCCCTGCGAGCGTGCTGGGTAAGCGGACCCGTCGGGCAGGCGCGGTCGGTCTCGTCGAGGGCGGCCCGGCGGATCTCGTGGTGTTCGACCGGAAGGATCGCTGGACGGTCACGCCCGACGCGTTGGCGTCGAAGGGCAAGAACTCGCCCTTGCTCGGCATGGAGCTCGGCGGTCGCGTGCTGTTGACGATGGCGGCCGGCAACGTCGCCTACGAGGCGCCCGCGGACTGACATCGTCATTTGTCAGCGTCGGCAACTGTCCGACGGCCGATAGACAAGCCCTGCCCCGCGCGCTTTGCTGGGTCACTCCGGTGGAGTGCAGAGGGGTTACAGGTGGTTCGTCCGATTCGATCGGCATGGAGGTGGGGCGCGGCGGTGCTGGTCGGTGTCCTGTCGCTCGCGTTGCTCCCCGGTGTCACGACGGCCACCGGCGCGCTGGCGCTGTCGCCCGACCACGGCCCGGCCGGCGACGCGTTCACCGCGAAGTACACGACCGACAGCGGCGTCTGCCGCGGACAGACGGTCCTGTTCGAGTGGGATTCCAAGCCCTTCGCCGAAGGTGCCCTCGACGCGAACTGTGCTGCCGCGATCAATGCCGTGCCGCCGTCGGGCTCGGACGCCGAGGGTCGGCACATCGTCACGGCCTGCTACCTCGACGTGACGGGCGCCTGCGCCGACCTGGCGCGAGCCGTCTACGTCGTCGATCCGCCGGCGCCGACACCGACGCCCACGCCGAAGCCGACCCCCAAACCGACGCCCAAGCCCACGCCGAAGCCGACGCCGAAACCGGCGCCGAAGCCCACCGCGACGCCGACTCCGCCGCCGACTCCGGCGTCGACTTCGACACCGACGCCAACACCGAGCCCGTCGCCAACACCGAGCCCGTCGCCAAGCCCGACTCCCACACCGACCCCGACGCCGACCCCCGTCGTCGCCCCGGCGCAGATCACACCGCCGCCGGACGCGACCCCGGCACCGACCGGCGCGGTCCTCGGTGCCCAGGGAACGCCCGGACCCGACACGGGAAACGGAACAGGGAGCGGCGGCGGCGTCGACCTGGCCGGACTGGCAGCCGAGTTCGACGCAGTGCCGGTCTCGGACCTCGCCGAGGCCGTACCCGGCCCGACCGCGGTTTCCACGAGGCTCGACGTCCTCGGCACCAACCTCGCGCTGACGATCGTGGTGTTGCTCACGTTCGGGCTGACGTCGTCGCTGTTCAACAGCACGATCAAGTCGAACCGCGACGAGATCGATGGGTGGGTCGACGTGGCGGCACGTCGAGCTCGCCCCGTCCGTCGGGCACTCGCCGGGCTGATGGGCCCGGTCGGTCGCGTGCCAGGTCAGCGGTTCATGGCTCGACCGGTCCGTCTCCTGATCATCCTCGTGATCACGGGCATCGTGTATGGGTTCCTCAGTCCGGACTTCGGGCTCGATGCCGGGAGCCTCGTGCTGTTCGGCTCGATCGTCGTCGGCGTCGGCTTCGTCACGTTCCTGACCGAGGGTGGTGGCGCACTGCTGGCCAGTCGACGATTCCATGCCCCGGCCTCGATGCGGCTGTACGTCGCGGCCGTGCTGATCGCGATCATCTGCGTCGTCCTGTCGCGGCTCATGGATTTCCAGCCGGGGATCATGTACGGCTTCATCGCCTCGAATGTGATCGCCGCGACCGTCGTCCTCGATCGACGGCGCGGGGCGTACCTGGTCCTGATCCCGACGCTGGCGTTGCTCGCGGCCAGTCTCCTGGCCTGGCTCGTGATCCCGGCGTTTCAGCCGGCGGACGGCTCGACCGGCACCTGGTGGCAGGTGCTCCTCCAGGCCGCGCTGGTCACCGTGTTCGTGGCCGGGATCGAAGGTGCCTTCTACGCCATGATCCCGATCACATTCATGGACGACGCGACGGTCTTCGAGTGGAGCAAGGTCGTGTGGGCCGGCTTGTTCGGCTTCGCGACGTTCCTGTTCTGGCATTTGTTGCTGAACCAGAACGACTCGTACCTCGACGCGCTGCGTCAGACCCGGGTCGCAGTGGCGCTCGGACTGGTGCTGCTGTACGGGGCGCTGACGATCGCGACCTGGCTGTTCTTCAAGCTGCGGGCCGGTTCGGGCGGGGAAAGCGCAGCCCGATCGTAGTCACGCGCGGCTGATTCGGCGTATCGAGCGCCTGTCGGGTCGCCGACAACATTCCGTTTCGTTGCAACGGAATCGTCCGTCAACACGTCATGTCCGTACCAACGGTGGATCGACGATTTCCGCCGGTTCGGGACGTAGCCGCGCCGCTCCGACGGCGCCGGAGCAATGACATGGACACGAACGATCTGGTCATCGGCAGCGAAGCGAACCGTGAGGCTCGATCCGGCTGCCTGGCCGAGGGGTGTCCGTGTCGGGATGCCCGGATCGTCTCCCATCGCCGGGCGAAGTTCTTCGCGCACCTCGCGCTGGTGAACGGCGAGACCGCACAACGCGTAGTTCGTCCCGAGCCCGGCTGGACGATCCCGCGCTCCGCCTTCAAGGTCGATGACGCATCGCCGGCGGCCCGTGACGAGATCGCCTAGATGTGGATGACCTCGAGCCCGGGGGCGTGTAGGTAGTCCTGATCCTGGGTGATGACCGGAATGCCCAGGGCGATTGCCGTCGCGGCGATCCACGAGTCATTGACCGGCATGCCCAATCCGAGGTCGCGCAGGGAAACCCGCAGGCTCGCCCAGGCTTCGGCAACGCGTTGATCGATCGACACGGGGTCCATCTCGAGGGCTCGGGTCAGGGTAGCGAGACGGCGGTCCCGGACGTCGAGATCAACGGCCGCCAACACCCCAGCACGGAGCTCGCCGATCGTGATGACGCTCACGGCGACTTCGTCGGGTAGCTGCTCGATCCGAATCGGTCGGTTGCCGTCTCGGACGATGAAGACGCTCGTATCCGCAAGCCCCGCCGTCAATCGAGCGAGGTCTCGTCCGTCGTATCCGGCGCGAGGGTACGGATCTCTGCCCGGAGCGCTACGTCAGCCTGGTGGCCCAGGATCGACCGCACGAATTCCGGTCGGGTCATGAACCGAGGGCGACGGCCTGCCGGCATCAGCGTGGCAACGCCCCGACCATCGACCGTGATCGTGATGCTCTCGCCGTCCGCGACCCGCTCGAGGATCGCCCGGGTGTTGTTCCGGAGCGCACGCGATGCTACATCTGCCATGCGACGACCGTAGCACATGTGCGACATCCGTCAAGCTGGCACGGGCAATAGGTCGACCGCGCGGCCGGTTCCTCAGGCCCGACTCCGCTACGCTCCGATCCATGGCCGCAGCCCCAGCGCTGAACACGGATTACGAACGGCGCGTCCTCTGGCAGGCATCGATGCCGGCGCTTCCGGATCGATCCGGGCGGGACCTGCCGGATACCGTCGATGTCGTCGTGATCGGCGGCGGGTACGCCGGCATCACCGCTGCGCGTGAGCTGGCTCGGCGGGGCGTCGGCGTCTCGCTGCTCGAGGCGCACACGCTCGGCTGGGGCGCGTCGACCCGGAACGGCGGGATCGTCCACGCCGGTTACAAGTGGAGCGCTCGCCAACTCATCAAGCGGTACGGCGAGGCGACCGGGAAGGCGCTCTACCAGGAGACGCTCGATTCCTACGCGCTGGTGAAGCAGCTGATCGCTGACGAGGCGATCGACTGCGACTTCCGCGAATGCGGCCATCTCGAGCTCGCCTACGCACCGTCGCATGTGCCCGAGCTGCATCACGCCCAGGAAAGCCTGGCTTCGGTGGGCGTGGCGTCGACGGTCGTCCCCCGCGAGCGGATCCGCGAGGAGATCGGGAGCGACGCGTACTACGGCGCGCTGGCCGTCGAAGGCAGCGGCCTGCTCCATCCCGGTCGCTACTTCGCGGGCCTCACCGAGGCGGCGGCGCGTGCCGGTGCCGACCTGCACGAGGGTGTCCGGGCGCGCTCGATCCGACCCGAGGCGGACGGCCGTTTCCTGGTCGTGACGACCCGCGGCGCGATCCGCGCCCGCGACGTGTTCGTCGCGACGAACGGCTACACCGACGGCGTCGTGCCGTCCCTTCGGCGGCGGATCATCCCGATCGGTTCGTACATCATCGCCTCGGAACCGCTACCGGCCGGCCTCGCCCACGAGCTTTCACCGAAGGGTCGCGCCTTCTTCGACACGAAGAACTTCCTGTACTACTGGCACGTGTCGGCGGACGGCCGCATGGTCTTCGGGGGCCGCGCATCGTTCCTGCCGACCACGATCGATCGGACCGCGGCGATCCTATGGCGTGGCCTCCTCGAGGTCCATCCCCAGATGGCCGACTACAGGATCGAATACGCGTGGGGCGGCAATGTCGGGTTCACGTTCGATCGGATGCCGCACGTGGGACGGACACGCGACGGGGTCACCTATGCGCTGGGCTGCTGCGGCACCGGGGTCGCGCTCATGACGAACCTCGGCGCCCGGGTCGGGGCGTGGCTCGCGGGCGGCGACGCCCCCGCGCTCGCGAAGCTTCGCTTCCCGCTCGTGCCGGCACCCTACGAGGGTCGACCGTGGTTCCTGCCCTTCGTTGGAGAGTGGTTCCGCCTGCAGGACCGGCTCGCCGCGCGTACCCGCCACGGTAGATAGTCCGCATGAACTGTCGATGACCGCATTGGAGACGCGTCATGTCCGAGACCACCGAGATCCTGGCCAAGGTGCCCCTGCTCTCCGGCCTCAACCAGAAGGAACTGGCGCGCCTGGCTCGCGACTTCAGCGAGCGAACCTTCCCGGCGGGGAGCATCGTCGTCCGCGAGGGTGACACCCAGGGGATGGGCTTCTTCGTGGTCGTCGACGGCGAGGGCGTCGTGACCGTCGGCGGCAAGGAGGTGGATACGATCGGGCCCGGTAGCTACTTCGGTGAGGTCGCTCTCATCAGTGATCGGGTCCGAACGGCGACTGTCACGGCGAAGACCGACCTGCGCACGTTGGTGATGACATTCTGGGACTTCCGGGCCTTCGTGAAAGGTGATGCCGGGGTTGCCTGGAAGCTGCTCGAGCACGTCGGTGGGTTGCTCCACAGTCGTGGCTGAGTCGTCGGGGAGGCCGCTACCGCTCGCCGTCCAGCTTTACTCATTCCGCGACCCGGCCCGGTTCGGGGGCGCGGGAATGGGTCTCGATGTCCCGACCCTCTCGGCGATCGCGGATGCTGGCTTCCTTGGGGTCGAGACGGTCGACGTCCCCGGCGGTGACGCTGCGGAGGCGCGACGGATCCTCCAGGACCTTGACCTCACCGTCGCGAGCTCGCACGCGTGGGCGGATCTCGGCAACCGCGAGGCACTGGCCCGTGCCGCGGCCGGGCTCGCCGAACTCGGGTCGCCCCGCATGATCGTCAGCCCCGCCGGCTTCGCGTCGGTGGCAGCGGTGAACGCGGTGACCGACGAGATCGCCGCTGCGGCCGAGATCGCCCGCGCGCACGGACTGCGCCTCGGTGTCCATAACCACAGCGCCGAGATGGCGACGCTCGATGGCGTCCGGATCATCGATCGCCTGAAGGCGGGCCTCGGTGGCGCGGTCGACTTCCAGGTCGACATCTTCTGGGTGACGGTCGGCGGCGCGGATCCTGCCTCCGTGATCCGCGACCTCGATCCGCAGGTCGTATCGCTGCACGTCAAGGACGGGATCGAGCTGCCGAGCGCGGCGGATGCGGAGCCGTTCGTCAACGTCCCGGTCGGCAGCGGTGCCGTCGATCCGGCGCCGGCGATCGCCGCGGCAGAGGCACAGCCATCGGTCGAATGGCTCATCGTCGAGTTCGATCAGGTCGCAGGGTCAGCCATCGACGCCGCTCGGCAGAGCCTCGTGAACCTCACCGAACGCGGCCTGGCACGGGGTCGCCGGGCGTGATCGTCGACGCTCGTCCGGCGAGGGTCGGGATCATCGGCTGCGGGGACGTCACGAACCTGTACGTGCCCGGGACGGCGCCGTACGCCTCGAGCTGGCCGCGTGCGCCGACCTCGACACGGAGCGCGCGGCCGCGCTCGCGGCTCGTGGCGGCTTCCCGGCGATGTCGCCGGCGGCGCTCCTCGCGGAGCCCTCGATCGAGATCGCGCTCGTCCTGACGCCGCCCGGCGTGCACGCTGCCGTCTCGCGTGCGGCGATCGCGGCAGGGAAGCATGTCTACACCGAGAAGCCACTCGCGACGAGTCGCGATGAGGCCGCGGCGATCCTGCGCGAGGCGGCGTCGGCCGGCCTTCGCGTCGGGGCCGCCCCGGACACGTTCCTCGGCGGCGGCCTGCAGACCGCTCGGGCGCTCATCGACGCGGGCGCGATCGGCACGCCGCTGATGGCGACGGGCTGCGTCGCGCACCTCGGGCCGGAAGGCTGGCATCCCAATCCGGGCATCTTCTACGCGCAGGGTGGCGGTCCGCTCCTGGACCTCGGCCCGTACTACATCACGGCCATGGTGAGCCTGCTCGGACCGATCGTCGAGGTATCGGCGGCCGGTCGCGGGATGGGCGGTGAGCGCGTGATCGGCCGTGGGCCGCGGGCCGGCTCGACGGTCACCGCCGAGGTACCGACGACCGCCGTTGCGACGTTGGCGTTCGAGTCGGGCGTCGTCGGCGGGCTGACGGCCTCGTTCGACGTCGTCGGGACCCAGGCTCCGCACCTCGAAGTCCATGGCACGGCAGGTTCGCTGACCCTTGGCGACCCGGACCGATTCGACGGCGCCGTCAGGTATCGGCGGCTCGGCACGGACGGGTGGGAGGACATGCCACTCCAGTTCGATGGGAGCGTGGGACGAGGCATCGGGCTCGCCGATTTCATCAGCGCGATCCGCACCGGTCGGCCGCACCGGGCGAGTGGCGAGCTCGCGTTCCACGTCCTCGACGTGCTGCTGGCGATCGAGTCCGCGACGACCTCTCGCCGTGTTCAGGCAGTGACGTCACGCGTCGAGCGACCGGCGGCGCTCGACTGACCGGTCACCCGTCCTCGGCGAGACGGCGGAGGGTCTCGAGCAGCAGGTCGATATCGGACTCGGTCGAGAGGTAGTTGACGATCCCGGCGCGTAACCAGGTCGCGCCACGGAGTCGCGTGGTCGTGAGCCAGCCATCCCCGGAAGCCTCGAGCGCCGCCTGGAGTCGATCCTGGTGCGCGTCGAGATCGCTGCCGGTCAATCCCGTGGGCGTATGGCGGAAGCAGACGACCGACAGCTCCGGCACGTCCGGGAGTGCCTCGAAGTCGTCCGCCTCGGCGCACCTAGCCGCAAGGTAGGCAGCGAGGTCGTCGTTCGCCTCGATCAACCGGCCGAACCCGGTCGTGCCGAGATGCTTCCAGGTCATCCACAGCTTGAGCGCCCGCCAGCGGCGCGTGCCCTCGAACGACAGCTTGTAGAAGTTGAGCTGGTCGCCCTGATCGTCGTGCGGGTCGTTTGGTCCCGCCGCCACGGCCGCGGGACCGCCGCTGCCCGAGGTCTCGCCACCGCGGTAATACTCGGGCGCCCGACCGCCGAAGACCGCCGCGAGTGCCCGGCCGTCGCGGACCAGCAGCCCGCCGATGTCGTAGGCCTGGAAGAACCACTTGTGCGGGTCGACGGTGACCGAGTCGGCTCGATCGAGATGCGGAACCCGGTCGCGGTCACGCTCCGAGAGTCGGGCCCCACCGCCGTACGCGGCGTCAACGTGGAGCCAGAGCCCGTCGGCCGTCGCGACGTCGGCGAGCTCACCGATGGCATCGACCGACCCCGTGTTCGTCGAGCCGGCCACACATGCGATCGCCAGCGGTGTCAGTCCGTTCGCGCGATCGACGGCAATCGCGTCGGCCACGGACCTGCCCCGGAGGTGGAAGTCCTTGTCCGAGGGCAGGATCACCAGCGTCTCGCGCGGGAAGCCGAGCTCGTCGAGTGCCCGGGCGATCGAAAAATGAGTCTGATCACTGGTGTAGACGCGGGCGCCTTCCAGATCCTTGCCGCGCGGCGGACCGTCGAGCCCGCGAAGCCTGCCGAGGTGCAGGTCGCGGGCCAGTGCCATGCCCATGAAGTTGGCCATGACGCCGCCGCTCGTGAGGAGCCCGAACGACTCGGGTCCATAGCCGACGAGGTCGCACAGCCAGCGGACGACCTCCTCCTCGACGAAGGCGGCGAACGGGCCGGCATGCCATACATCGACGCCCTGGTTGGCGACCTGGGCGAGCAGCTCGCCCATGATCGACATCGGCAGCGGCGGAGGCGTGAAGTAGCCGAACTGTCGCGGATGCTGCGCGTTCATCAGGCCGCCCGACAGCCGCGCCGCGAACTCGTCGAGGACATCGGCGGCGCGCATCGGGTCGACCGGAGCGGGCCCGGGACCGCTGCGGGGACCCGCCGGATCTGACGCGTAATACCGGCGGCGAGCCTCGCCATACGGGGACGCGTCGCCCATCGCCTTGATGACCGCGGTCCCGTACAGGAACTCCAATGCGTGGTGCCAGGTGCTGGCGCCGAGACCCGCGAGAGCAGCCCGCGACGAACCTTCATCGCGGTAGCCGACCAGCTCCGGCTCCGGGTGCCAGTCGAACCGGCGCAGGTATTCGTCGATGTCGGCGACCGCAGTCGGCGGCTGCAGGGTCGATCGGTCGGTCATCGACGGCGATGGTAGCGACTACGCTTCCCGGCATGCCGTCTGACATCGATGTCGCGACGCACGATCCCGAGGGACGCGCCCGCCTGGTCGCCTCGCTCGACAGACTTGGCGTCGCATACGAGCTGTTTCCGTGCGATCCGGCACTCGCGGACACCGCGGCATTCTGCGCGGCCTACGGGTTCGACCCAGCCGACTCCGCGAACACGATCGTCGTGGTCGGCAAGAGCGACCCGCCGCGATACGCCGCCTGTGTCGTGCTCGCGCCGAACCGCCTGGACGTCAATAGGACGGTGCGGGATCGGCTCGGGACGAGGAAGGCGTCGTTCGCTCCGGCCGAGTCGACCCGCGAGATCACCGGGATGGAGATCGGCGGCGTGACGGTGTTCGGCCTGCCTGCCGGCCTGCCGATCCTGGTCGACGCGCGGGTGATGGAACGGGAACGGATCGTGCTGGGCGGCGGCTCACGGTCGTGGAAAGTGCTGGCGGCGCCGTCGATCCTGCTGGCATTTCCGGACGTCGAGGTCGTCGGGGGCCTGGCGACCGATCCGGCTGCGGCCGCAGCGGAAAGCCCGTCCGCGACCTGAGGCCGACTCCCGTATCGTTCCGCCTCGTGACCGCGACCGACCCGAACGCCGACCCGACGCCACCGCGTCCCCCTCGGGCTTCGGGTCCGGTCCAGTACAAGGGTGCCGACCTGGAGGCGGATCGCGGCCCCGGACTCGGCTGTTTCCGGTTCCAGCTGATCGTCCTGATCGTGTTCGTGATCCTGACCCCGCTCAGCGCTGCATGGGGGTGGCCCGAGGCCGTCAGCGCCG
>JBIOWA010000200.1:0-16977 GCA_044868045.1 Candidatus Limnocylindrales bacterium | reverse complement strand
TGACGGCGCATCCCACGAGTAACCTGCATGGCGGCTGCCTCTCCGGCGTGCGGATGTTTGACAACCACCACGCTAGCCGGACGGGCAGCCTCGCTGTGTCCGCTCCGGTGAGGAGCTGATCCTATGGCGCTGGCCCTCTCTCCGGCGGAGGCGTTCGCACGCCCGCGAACGCGTCTGGGGTGGCTCGATGCGACCACGATCCTCAAGCAGTTCGCGCTCGTGACGTTCGACGTCGATCCGTCGCGGCTGCTCGCCGTGCTGCCGGTCGGGCTCGAACCGGAGGTCCGGACGCTCGATGACGGTCGGACGCGCGGGTTCGTGTCAGCCGTGTCGTTCCGCGACGTCGACTTCCGGTTCGCGGTGGCGCCGTGGCTACGCGTCTCGTTCTTCCAGACGAACTATCGGGCGTACGTGCGCGGACCCGACGGTAGGCAGGCCGTGCATTTCTTCGGGACGACGCTCGACTCGCCGTTGGTCGCGATGCCGAGCCGCCTGTGGGGCATGCCCTGGCACCCGGGTCGGACGTCGATCGAGTCGTCCTGGACGGCCGACGGGGTCTGCGACGGCTACCGGCACGTCTGCTCGGGACGCTGGGGCAAGGCCGAAGTCGAGCTGGTCGGGTCGGCCGACCCGCTGGGCAGGCTCGACGGGTTTGACGACGCCGAGGATGCCGCACACATCCTGACCCACCCGCTGGACGGCTGGTTCGAGCGCCCGGATCGCCGACTCGGTCGGTATGCCGTGTGGCATCCACGGATGTCGCTGCGGATGGGTTCGGCACGGCGGGCGTCATATGCCGTGTTCGAGGATCTCGGCCTGGTCGAAGCCGGTGCTGTGCCGCACTCCGTGCTCTTGACTCGGTCGATCGAGTTCGACGTCCTCTTGCCGCCCCGCCTGGCCTGATCAGGGGGCCCTTACCAGCTCAGACGGCTCGGCCGTAAGCGGCTCCTCGCCAGATCAGATAAGTCCGAGGTAAGCGGCCCACACCACACTCGGCGCACCATGGATCCCGCGCGCTTTGGGGCAGATATCCGATTGCTTCGCAGAAGGCGCGGGTGGTCGCAACGGCGACTCGCCTCGGAGGCGAAGACGTCGCGCTGGACCATTGCCGAAGTCGAAGCTGGGCGAGGCGACCGGCTTCCGCTCGAGCGCCTTATCGCGATCGTGGCCAGCCTGGGCGGCTACTTGTCAGTGCGGATCCTCTATCAGGGCGAGGGCCTCGACCGACTGCGAGATCGGCGGCACGCGGCGCTGGTGGAAGCGATGGTCGAGCGTCTTCAAGCCGAAGGCTGGGACGTGGCGACGGAGGTCACGTTCAACAACTTTGGTGAGCGCGGCTCCATCGACATCCTCGCGTTCCACCCAGCCACGAGGACCCTCCTCGTGGTGGAGGTGAAGACCGTTGTTCCGGATATCGGTGGACTGCTGTCGACCCTGGATCGAAAGGTTCGCCTCGCGGCGGATATCGCGCGGGCACGAGGCTGGCAGGTCAAACGGGTCGCACGATTGCTTGTTATACCCGAGGCCAGTACCGCTAGGCGACGCGTGGCCGATCACGAAGCGACCTTCGACAACGCATTCCCGGCGCGGAACGTCGAGGTGAATGCCTGGCTTCGATCTCCGTCTGGATCGCTCTCCGGTCTGCTCTTCTTGTCAACGGCTCGTGATAGCAGCACCAGACGTGGATCGGGTCCCCGCAAGTCAACAGTCCGTACAGGGTCACGCGCGAGATGTTCGTGATTCCTCGTCATCTGCCCGCCGTACCAGACCTTTGATCGGAAGACGATCGTCCGGTGCCGCTGTGGCGTTCTTTTGACGAGAACTCCGGGTCGGGGACTGCCATCCGCGGCGGGGCCGCCGGCACGTGCCGCCCGCACGCAGAACGGCCGCCCGGAAGAAACGCCCGAGCGGCCGTCGTCTCTGTCGCCGGCCCGCGAACGGTGCCGGCCCACGAACAGGCGAGGCCTAGACCTCCTTGTACTCGCCCTCGACCGGTTCCTCGCCTTCGGCTGCGGCCTCGCCGTCGCCGGCCTCGGCGCCCTCACCGGCACCGGCGCCCTCGCCAGCCGCGCCGCCCTCGGCACCCGACCCGTTCGTCGGGCCGGCCTCGGATGCGGACGCCTGGTAGGCCGCCGTGGAGACCCGGTTCAGAGTCTCGGCCAGGGCGGTCATCCCGGTGCGCACCGCCTCGACGTCGGATCCCTTGAGCGCCTCGCGGATCGAGGACACCTGGTTCTCGACCTCGAGCTTGTCCTCGGACGAGACCTTGTCGCCCAGGTCCTTCAGCGTCCGTTCCGCCTGGAACGTGAGCGCCTCAGCCTGGTTGCGGATCTCGACCTCCTCACGCCGCTTCTTGTCCTCGTCGGCGTGTTCGGCCGCGTCGCGGACCATCTGGTCCACGGCGTCCTTCGACAACATCGAGGATGCCGTGATCCGGACCTGCTGCTCCTTGCCGGTCGCGCGGTCCTTGGCCTTCACATCGAGGATCCCGTTCGCGTCGATGTCGAACGTCACCTCGATCTGCGGCACCCCGCGCGGCGCCGGCGGGATCCCGTCGAGGATGAACCGACCGAGCGTCTTGTTGTCTGCCGCGAAGTCGCGCTCGCCCTGGAGGACGTGGATCTCTACCTGCGACTGCGAGTCGGACGCAGTCGAGAAGACCTGGGACTTCGAGGTCGGGATCGTCGTGTTGCGATCAATGAGCTTCGTCATGACGCCGCCGAGCGTTTCGATGCCCAGCGACAGTGGCGTCACGTCAAGGAGCAGGACGTCCTTGACGTCGCCGGCCAGGACGCCGGCCTGGATCGCGGCGCCGATGGCCACGACCTCGTCCGGGTTGACGCCCTTGTGCGGCTCCTTGCCGTCGAACATCTTCTTGACGGCCTCGACGACGGCCGGCATGCGGGTCATGCCGCCGACGAGGATCACCTCATCGATGTCGCCGGGCTTCAGGCCCGCGTCCTTCAGGGCGTCCTTGACCGGGCCGGCGGTCTTGGCGACCAGGTCGTCAACGAGATCCTCGAGCTTCGCCCGGGTCAATGAGATGACCAGATGCTTGGGGCCGGACGCGTCGGCGGTGATGTACGGCAGGTTGATCTCGGTCGTCGCGGTCGACGACAGCTCGATCTTGGCCTTCTCGGCGGCTTCCTTGAGTCGCTGCAGGGCCTGCTGGTCCTTCGAGAGGTCGATGCCCTGGTCCTTCTTGAACTCGGCGAGCAGCCAGTCGATGACGCGCTGGTCGAAGTCGTCGCCGCCGAGGTGCGTGTCGCCGTTGGTCGCCTTGACCTCGAACACGCCTTCGCCCAGCTCGAGGATCGAGATGTCGAATGTGCCGCCGCCCAGATCGTAGACCGCGATCTTCTCGTCGCCCTTCTTGTCCAGGCCGTAGGCGAGGGCCGATGCCGTCGGTTCGTTGATGATCCGCTTGACGTCGAGCCCGGCGATCCGCCCGGCATCCTTGGTCGCCTGGCGCTGGGTGTCGTCGAAGTAGGCGGGGACGGTGATGACCGCCTCGGTGACCTTCTCGCCGAGATAGGCCTCCGCGTCGGTCTTGAGCTTCTGCAGGATCATCGCGCTGATCTCGGGCGGCGTGTACGTCTTGCCGTCCGCCAGCTTCACGACGATGCCGTCGGAGTTCGCGTCCTTCTCGACCTTGTAGGGCACGAGCTCACGCGAGCGCTTGGTCTCGGCGTCGTCCCAGCGACGACCCATGAACCGCTTGATCGAATACACGGTGTTGGCCGGGTTGGTGACGGCCTGGCGCTTGGCCAGCTGGCCGACCAGCCGCTCGCCGGTCTTGGTGAACGCGACGACCGACGGCACGGTCCGGCCGCCCTCCGCCGATGCGATGACGGTCGGCTCGCCGCCCTCCATCACGGCGACGACGGAGTTCGTCGTGCCGAGATCGATGCCGATGATCTTGCCCATGGTCTGTGTCTGCTCCTCGCTCGGGATCCGGTGTCAGGTCGTGATTGGTGGTAGTGGTCGGTGTCAGTTGGGTCGGTCGTTGGTGGCGGGAGTGGCCTCGGGTGCCGCGGCCACGGCCACGAGGGCCGGCCGCAGGACCCTGTCGCGCAGTCGATACCCCCGGCGGACCTGCTCGACGATCTCGCCCTCGGGACGGCCGGTCCCCGGTACGTTGGCGATCGCGTCGTGCTCGCGCGGGTCGAATGGCGTCCCGGGCGTCGCATCGATCGCGTTTACTCCCTCGCTCTCGAGGAGTGTGCGCAGCTTGCGATCGATGGCGGCGACGCCTTCGAACCAGGGATCCGCGGCGATCGACTCGGGACGCGCCTCGATCGCTCGATCGAAGTCGTCGGCCAATGCCAGGACCTTGCGGATCAGCCCCTCGGCGGCGAGGCCGAGGTCGCGCTCGCGCTCCTCGGCAGTACGCCGCTTGTAATTGAGGAACTCCGCGCGCTCGCGCTGGAGCGCTGTCAGGTACTCGTCCGACTGGGCCTTCGCGGCCGATAGCTCGGCGCGGAGATCCTCGATGTCGGCGAGCAGCTTGGTCGGTCGGACGTCGATCTCCTCGGCGCGCTCCTCGGCGCGGGTTCGATGACTTCGGTCAGGCATAGAGGTGATCCACCAGCTCGTTCATGAGACCGGACACGAACGTCACCGTGCCGATCGCGTGTGGGTAACTCATGCGCGTCGGTCCCAGCACCCCGACAACACCGAGCGCGCGGCCCGGGCGACCGTAGGGAGCGAGGACGAGCGATACGTCGTGCATCTCGATGCGCGGGTTCTCGGCGCCGATCACGACGCGGATTCGGTTGGAGTCCGCGACGCTCCCGACGAGCTCGCCGAGGTATGCGCGATTCTCGAGCGCCGTGAACACCTGGCGGAGCTTGTCGCTGTGGGCGAACTCCGGTGCCTCCATGACGTTGAGCAGGCCGTCGGAGAAGACCTCCTCGACCGTGGCAGCGTCGTAGTCGCGCAGGATCCGGACGATCCGCTCGCCGACGCGACGCGCGACGCGCTCGACCGGATCGTTCTCGCCGAAGTGGCTGAGGATCGTCTCGGCCGCCGATGCTGTCGTTTCGGGCAGGTGCTCATTGAGGAGACCGGCCACGCGGTTGAGGGTCGGCTGATCGATCCCCTCCGTCTCGTCCAGCGTGACCGCCGCCTGCTTGATCGCGCCCTCGCGCAGGACCAGGATCAGGCTCGCCATCCGCTCGTTGACCGCGACGAGATCGACCCGCCGGATGTGGGCAGCCGACGGCTTGGCTGGCGTGGCGAGCCCGGCCGATCGGGTCAGGCCGGCGAGCGTGGTCGCCGCGAGGCGGAACCAGTGTTCGCTGGCGTATTCGACCTGGCCGAACTGGTGGCGGATCATCAGCTGCTCGACCGCAGACAGCGGCGAGGCGTCGACGATCGACTCGACGTAGAAGCGGTAGCCCGCATCGGTCGGCATGCGACCGGCGCTCGTGTGCGGATGCGACAGGAGACCGGCCATCTCCAGCTCGGCGAGGATGTTGCGGACCGTGGCGCTGGACACGCCAAGGCCGTAGCGCTCGACGAGCGCCTGACTGCCGACCGGTTGCGCGGTCGAGATGTATTCGTCGATGACGGCCCGAAGGATCGCCTGGGAGCGGAGGTCCAGCGGGCCGAGCGGGCGGCGGATCCGTCGCGCCAAGACTCGTTCTCCCGTGGTCGTTAGCACTCGATGGGTGAGAGTGCTAACAGGTCGGGAGGCATCGTAACAGTCGCCCGAGGCGAGTGTCAACGAGGGCGACCCGCGGCGCCGGGGCATGGACAGGCGTCCATGGTCGGGAGCGACGCTCGACGATGGCCGTGACTTCCTGCCAGGTCCCAACCTTCGCGCGATACGGAGCCCGACCGGCCCCGTTTCGCGCAGCAGGAGCTCTCGCACGATGACCCCCCGACAGATCGAACGCATCCGCACCAGTTGGTCGGCCGTTGAGCCGATGGCAGTCCAGGCGGCGACCCTGTTCTATTCCCAGCTGTTCGAGCTGGATCCAACGATCAAGCGTCTCTTCCGCAGCGCCGACATGGAAAAGCAGCGCAAGGTCCTCATGCAGACGCTCAGCGTCGTCGTCAAGAGCCTCGACAAGCTCGACACGATCATGCCGGCCATCCAGGCGCTCGGTCGGCGACATGCCGGGTACGGCGTTCGCGCCGAGCACTATGAGACCGTGGGCGTGGCGCTGCTGTGGACCCTCGAGCAGGGCCTCGGCGAGGCCTTCGACGAGGAGACACGCGATGCCTGGACCGCGGCGTACGGCACGCTGGCGTCGGTAATGATCGGGGCTGGCGAGGAGCCCGTGGGCAGCTACTTCGACGGGGACGCGGCGACCGCGGCGGCCTGACCGCGCGCTAGACGAGCCGCTCGAACAGCTCGTTCGAGAGGAGGCGACCGCGGGTCGTCAGCACGATCCGCTGGTCGTCCGTCACGGTCAGCAGCTCGGCCGCCAGCGCCCAGCCGAAGGCGTCGGCGAGCGGTGGCTCGTAGGCCGCGGCTATCGGCACGCCGGTGTCCATCCGCAAGCCCAGGATCACCGATTCGGCGGCGGCGATCCCGGCGTCGATCTCGTCCGTCCCGCCCGGCGGCAGCGACGGCGTCGTCGACCCGAGCGCCGCGACGTACGTGTCCAGGCGCGCCGCATTCCAACGTCGCGCGACGCCGTCGAACGCGTGCGCGCCGGGCCCGACCGCCTCGTGCGGCCGGCGCAGCCAGTACGCGAGGTTGTGCCGGCTCTCGTGGCCGGGGCGCGCCCAGTTCGAGATCTCGTAACCGCGATACCCGGCATCGCTGAGCGCGACCACGGCATGGTGATACTGGGCAGCGGCCCGATCCTCGTCCTGGCCGGGCCGGACACCGTCACGCCAGCGGCGGGCGCCCTTCGTCGTCGGCAGGTGGTCGCCGGTCGGGCCGGTCAGCCCCTCGGACTCGAGGTCGTCGAGCGTCAGGGCATACAGCGACAGGTGGTCCGGCTCGAGGGCGAGGGCGGCATCCAGGGTGGCCAACCAGGTCTGGAGGTTCGTGTCGGGGATGTCGTAGAGCAGGTCGACGTTGATCGATCGCATGCCGGCCGCGCGTGCCCCCGCGACGGCTTCGGCCACGTGCCGCGCGCGGTGACGCCGGCCGAGCTTGCGCAGCTCGGTGTCGTCGAACGACTGGGCCCCGAACGAGATCCTCGTGACGCCGGCGCGGCGCAGGGCCGCCGGGTCGCCGCGCTCGTCGGGTCCGGGGTTCGACTCGAGCGTGATTTCCGCGCCGTCAGCGATGCCGAAGCGTTCGTTGACCCGGCGCAGGACGCGCTCGACCTCGTCGGCGGGCAGCAACGATGGCGTGCCGCCGCCGAGATAGACCGACTGGAGCGCCGGCCGTCGCTTCGAGCCGGGCTCCCCGAACGTTGCGTCAAGGCTATCCGCCCGCAGGTCGATCTCGACCATGAGCGCATCGAGGAACTGACCGATCCGGTTGCGGGGCCCACGCGCCGCCGACCCGGCGATGACGACGAAGTCGCAGTATGGGCAGAGTGAGACGCAGAACGGGACGTGGACGTAGAGGGCGACCGGGGAACGCGGGGACGGGGTCCCGACCACTCTACCGATCCCGCGTTGGGGACTCCCGTGAGCCGATGACCCGCCAGCCCTCCGGTGGCCGCCGGCGGCGGTCGATCTCCTCGACCTCGCGGCCCTTCGGCAGTGTCTGCCCGGTATGCCCCGTGCACAGGAACACCGCGAAGCGCGTCGCCGCATGGCCGAGGAACGCCGCCGCGATCCCGCCGGTCACAGCGGTCAACCAGCCCCCGATGAAGCCGATCCCGAGGGTCAGTACCAGCAGGTAACGGTCGCGCCCCGGCGCGCCGAGCCGCGTCGTGAGCGCGTAGATGAGCATCTGCACGATGTTCGCGAGATTCGCCTCGAACCCGAGCATCAAGAGCGTCCCGAAGATCGCGCCACGGAACGTCGCCTCGTCGATGAACGCGGTCGCTGTCGAGTTCAAGAGGGCGCCCGGGTAGGAGCCCGTGTCGGGGAACCGGATCCGCTGGTAGCGGACCGTCGCGAAGGCGATCGCCTGCGCCACGCCGAGGCCGGCGAAGATCAGCCCGCCGAACACCGCGCCGAACCGGTCGCCGGAGCCCAGGAACAGCTCGGTCTCTGGCTTCGGACTGATCGTGAAGATCGCCACGACGAGCGCAGCGCCGAGGCCGTACCAGGCGAGACGCCGGCGGATCCGTGGCCGCTCACCGTCACGGGTCGTCTCGAAGTACTCGGCGGTCCCGAACCGCTCGGCATCGAGCCGCAGCAGCACGAGCAGCATCGTCAGCCCGACGACGATCAGGCCGCGCGAGATGTCGAACAGCCCCTCCACCGGAGGATCAGGCCTCGTCCATGCGCAGCATCGCCAGGAATGCCTCCTGCGGGATCTCGACCGACCCGACGCGCTTCATCCGCTGCTTCCCCTCTTTCTGTTTCTCGAGCAGCTTCCGTTTGCGCGTGATATCGCCACCGTAACACTTGGCCAGGACGTTCTTGCGCATGGCGGGGACGGTTTCGCGCGCGATGACGTTGCTGCCGATGGCCGCCTGGATCGGGATCTCGAACATCTGGCGCGGGATCAGCTGCTTGAGCCGCTCGGCCAGGGCGCGTCCCGTCGACTGGGCACGGTCGCGGTGCACGATCAGGCTCAACGCGTCGACTGGCTCGCCGTTCACGAGGATGTCGACCTTGGCGAGATCGGCCGGTCGATAGCCGAGCTCCTCGTAGTCCATCGACGCGTAGCCCTGACTTCGACTCTTGAGCTGGTCGAAGTAATCGATGATCAGCTCGGCGAGGGGCATCTCGAAATGGAGCACGACGCGGGTCGGATCCAGGTACTCCATGTGCTCGAAGTCGCCGCGCCGGTTGGTCGATAGCTCCATGAGCGCGCCGATGTACTGCGACGGCGTGACGACGCTGAGCTTGACCCAGGGCTCCTCGATCGATTCGATGTCGGCGGGATTGGGCAGCAGCGAAGGGTTGTCGACGACGACGGTGCCCCGACCGTGCTGCAGGTGCACGTGGTATTCCACAGACGGCGCCGACGCGATCAGGTCGAGCCCGAACTCGCGCTCCAGCCGCTCCTGGACGATCTCCATGTGGAGCAGGCCGAGGAAGCCGCAGCGGAATCCGAACCCCAGGGCGACCGAGCTCTCCGGCTCGAACGTGAAGCTCGCGTCGTTGAGGTGGAGCTTATCGAGGGCCTCGCGCAGGATCGGGTAGTCCTCGCCGCTGACCGGGTAGATCCCGGCGAATACCAGGCTCTTGGCGGCCTGATACCCGGGCAGCGGTTGGGCCGCCGGTCGTACCTGGGTCGTGACCGTGTCGCCGACCTGCGCCTCGCGGACGTTCTTGAGGCCGGTCGCGACGTAGCCGACCTCGCCTGCCGTCAGCTGTTTGACGGGCACGAGCTGCGGCCGGAACATGCCGAGCTCCAGGGGTTCGGCGGTCGCGCCGCTGGCCATGAGCCGGATGGGGTCGTTGACCTTTAGCGTTCCCTGGGCGAGCCGGACATACACGATCACGCCCTTGTAGGCATCGTAGTGACTGTCGAAGATCAGGCCCTGGACGGGCGCGGCGGGGTCGCCCTTCGGGGCGGGAATGCGTTCGACGATCGCCTCGAGGATGTCGACGACGCCGGTGCCGTCCTTCGCGCTCGCCAGGATCACCTCCTCGCGCGGGATCGCGAGGACGTTCTCGAGCTCGTCGATGATCGTGTCGGGGTCGGCAGAGGGCAGGTCGATCTTGTTGAGGACCGGGATCAGCGTGAGGTTCTCCCGCAGCGCGAGATGGACATTGGCGAGCGTCTGGGCCTCGATGCCCTGGGTCGCATCGACGACGAGGATCGCGCCCTCGCAGGCCTGCAGGCTGTGGCTGACCTCGTAGGCGAAGTCGACGTGGCCGGGCGTGTCGATCAGGTTGAGTCCGTAGGTCAAGCCGTCTTTCGCCGTGTACTCAAGGCGGACGGCGCGGGCCTTGATCGTGATGCCCTTCTCGCGCTCGAGATCCATCGAATCGAGGACCTGGCTCGTCATCTGCCGGGCATCGATCGTGTGGGTCAACTCTAGTAGCCGATCCGCGAGCGTCGACTTGCCGTGATCGATGTGGGCGATGATCGAGAAGTTGCGCAGGCGCTCCTGGGGGATGGTCACGAGGCGGGAGTGTAGGGCTCAGGCCTCTGGTGGGCTGGGGAAGAGCGGCTGCATGCGTGCTTGCGCCCGAGTCACCGCGGCCCGTCCCCAGGCGGCGTGGACCAGGAAGGTCAGGACGAATCCTGCGACCGCTGCAGCGAGCGCGAGATCGCCGGCAGATCCCAGCTGCACCGCGACCAGGCCAGCAAGGGCGCCAACGATGACCGAGTTGATGACGGCCACGACCGCCGGTGTCGCCGCGAGGAGGTGCGCGAACGGGATGTGGCCCGGGGGAAACGCCATCGTGATCAGCACACCGCGGGCGTCGTCATGCGGGCTCATGACGAAATAGGGTCGCAGGTCGGGCGCCATCTCCAGATATGCGCCTCGGATCCGATTCATCCCGATGACGCATTGCCCGTCGTGGTAGCTGGAAGCGCCAAGCCGGACAACGGTCGTGACGCCGAGGAACAGGACGACCGGCAAGATGACGATGGCGAACCGGATGAAGGGCTCCCCGAAGCCCGTTCCCTGCCCGACGAGTGCGAGAGCGACGATCGAGCCCGACAGCGCCGACAGGAACATCCCGGCCCGGCCGAAGACCTCGTTCCAGGCCAATGAGCGGCTCGCCAGCAGGCTCCAATGTTCGGTCGACAGGATCTGGAGACGCAGCGCCGGCGAGATGGACTCACGATCGCCGGCATTCGGCTCCGGTGTAAGAGGGCCGGGTTCAGCGGGTAGCGGCGCGCCCGTGCGTTCGTACGTCATCGCTCGTACCTCCAGGGTCCTTTCGATCGACGATGGAGGGAGTGTGACCCCGGTGGCTCGGGGGCGTCACCGGGCTTGGGCTGGGGACGAGATACTGGGGCCATGGATCCTTCCGTGGCGTCCGCGCGTGGGGTGAAGCCCCGGCGGCTCCCGGTCGGATCCGCGGGTTCCTGTGGTACTATCCGCCCTCGCGTCAGGCGCTCATCCCGTGCCGTCGCGTGTCTGAGTCAACCCATCCTGACCACCATCTGAGAGGTTCCCCTTGGCCAAGACGCCCCGCACCTGGACCGGCGCGCGAACTCCGTCGGGACTCAAGCGCGTCCGGCAGGCGAATCGCCGCCACGAGGTGCTTGGTCCGCGACGTGCTGCCGCGAAGACCTACGTCACCAAGGCCCTGAGCACGGTGGGGACATCGACCGACATCGAAACCGCCACAGCGGCCCTCACCGAGGCACTCTCCGCCCTCGACCGCGCCGTCAAGGCGGGCGCGATCCACCGGAACGCCGCCGCTCGACGCAAGTCGCGGCTCACGTTGAAGGTCAATGCCGCGGTTGGTGGCGTCGCCGTCGGTGGGGCCGGCCGCGTCACGAAGCAGACCGGCAAGGCCGCCGCACAGAAGGCCGCGAAGGCACGCATCGCGGCGAGCAAGTCGACCAAGGCCAAGGGCGCCCAGACCGCCGCCGGCAAGGCGCGTGCTGCGCTGAGCAAGACCGCACGAGCCGAGGCCGCCGCGGCCAAGGCCGCCGAGGCGGGCACCGCTGAGGCCGCCGGACCCGCGAAGCCGTCTCGCCCGGCCGCGAAGTCCGCGGCCGCGAAGATCGCCGCAAAGACGACCGCCGCCAAGACCACGAGATCGACCGCGTCGAAGTCGACGGCCAAGGCGCCCGCCAAGCGGACGACCAAGAGCTAGCCGATCCTCAGCCGGTCTACTCGAAGCACCACCCGCGCGCCTCGAGCGCGCCTCGCTCATCGCTCGTGAGCGCCATCACGAACGCGGTCTGGTCGAACGCCTTGTAGAGCTCGAAGCGGCGCGCGGAATCGGCAATCGCCGCATTGATCCCGACGAGGATTCCGGGGTCGATCCAGTCCTCGAGGTAGGCCGGCGACAGCTTCTGCGGCTCACCATCGAGCTGGAACGTTACGGTCACCGGTCCCGATTCGCTCGCCCAGGTCTCCAGGATGTCGCTCGGGAGGAATGCGCCCTGGGAGATCTCGCCCAATTCCGCGAGCGTCTGCGCATAGACGGCGTTTCCATCAGACACGTCTGCCTCGAGGTCGCGCCACCAAACTCTCGCCCGATCCTGTTCGGCGATCACCAGGTCGAGCAACTGCGGAGGGACCTTCTCCTCGCCGCCCCATGAATCGGTCAGTCCCGCGGTGATCTCGGCGGTAAGCGCCGCGTCTGATTGGTCGGCTCGATCCGCGAAGAGGCCGAGTTTGCGCAAATCCGCGACCTGTGTCGCGATCGGCGTGTCCGATGCGGGAGGGAGCGGGTCGTCGTCACATGGCGCACTCCCCGCGCCGGTCGGCCGCGGGACGTCGATCCGTGTCGAACCGAGGCCCGGGACGTCGACGAACTCGCCCGACCCGACCGCGCCGCGATCCCCGACCGAGCATCCGGCCGAGATGATCGCGACGAGGAGACCGAGGGCGATGCCCCAGGGCAGCTGGCTCATGCCGCTTGCGAGGCGGCGCGATCCTGGGCCGTCGGTTTCGGACGAAGCGCCCCATACATCGTTGCGCCGCCGAGCCCGCCCGCCGTCGTCGCCAACAGCAACGCGCCCGCCACAGCGAACTGCTGGTTCCAGTACAGCGCCCCGAACGAGGCGCCGTCCGTGGCACCCGCCGCGCGCAGGTCGGCATCGCGCCCGAGCGCCACGTATCGCTGGTAGACGCAATCCGCGCCGGTCTGGCAGTAGGGCGGGATCGGCTGGCCGGCCGCATCAGCCCGGTTGAAGTCGGGATAGCCCGTATCCGCGTAGAAGAAGATCGCCTTCAGGACGAGGAGCAGCAGGGCGGTCGCCAACCCGGTCACGAACCCCGCGAACACGCCGTTGCGCAGGATCCGCGACCACGGCCCCGCCCGTCGATTCGAGCGCTGGTTCGCGTAGTAGCCGATCACCAGGCCCGACGGCACCGTCAGCAGCCAGATGACCGGCTCGATCGGGATGATCAGCAGAAAGCTGACCGCGACCGTGATCGCGACCCCGATCCCGACGTAGGCAGCGGTGATGGCCCCGCGATCGACGATCCGGCTCACGACCCCGCCAGCGCAGCCCTGCCGAGGTAGCGCGCCCCGTCGCCGAGCTCGCCCTCGATGCGCAGCAGCCGGTTGTACTTGGCGACCCGCTCCGAGCGCGAGGGCGCACCCGTCTTGATCTGGCCGGTTCCCATCGCAACGACAAGGTCGGCGATCGTCGTGTCCTCGGTCTCGCCGGATCGATGCGACACGACCGCCGACCAGCCGGCGCCGCGCGCGAGATCGATCGCCTCGATCGTCTCGGTCAGGGTCCCGATCTGGTTCAGCTTGATCAGGACGGAGTTCGCGGCCGATAGCTCGATGGCCCGCGCGATCCGCGAGGTATTTGTGACGAGCAGGTCGTCACCGACCAGCTGGACCCGCCCGCCGAGCCGTTCCGTGAGCTGACCCCAGCCGAGCCAGTCGTCCTCGGCCAGCCCGTCCTCGATCGACACGATCGGGTACTTCGCGGTCCAGTCGGCCCACAGGTCGATCAGCTCGCCGCTCTCCAGCGTGCGGCCCTCCTTGGCCAGCACGTAACGGGTCGGCGCGCCGTCGCCGCCGCTCCCCTCCTCGACCAGCTCGGTCGTGGCCGGGTCGAGCGCGATCGCGACGTCCTCGCCAGGTCGGTACCCCGCGCGTTCGACGGCGCGAAGGATGACCTCGACCGCCGCCTCGTTGGAGGCGAGCGACGGGGCGAACCCACCCTCATCTCCCTGGCCGGTCGCGTGACCCTCGTCGTGAAGGATCGCGCGGAGCGCGGAGAAGATCTCCGACCCTGCTCGCAGCGCTTCCCCATAGGTTGCGACGCCGACCGGCATCACCATGAACTCCTGGAAGTCGGTCGAATGCTGGGCGTGTTTGCCGCCGTTCAGGATGTTGAACATCGGGACGGGTAGCGTCCGCGCACCGACCCCGCCGAGATAGCGGTACAGCGGCTGGTCGAAGGCGGCGGCGGCGGCATGGGCACACGCGAGCGACACGCCCAGGATCGCGTTCGCGCCGAGCTCACCCTTGTTCGGGGTCCCGTCGAGGTCGATCATCAGGGCATCGATCCCCGCTTGGTCGGACGCGTCCAGCCCCACGAGCTCCGGACCGATCCGTTCGACGACGTTGCGGACCGCGGTCAGGACGCCCTTGCCGCCGTAGCGCGCCGCGTCGCCGTCCCGCAGCTCGACCGCCTCGTGGGCCCCGGTCGAAGCACCCGACGGCACGGCCGCTCGCCCGACCGAGCCGTCCGCGAGGACGACGTCGACCTCGACCGTCGGGTTGCCGCGCGAGTCGAGGATCTCCCTGGCATCGACCGAGTCGATCAGGGTCACGCGCGGCTACCAGTCTTGCGCTTGGGCGGCGCTTTGGTGGCCTTCGGTGCCGCGGCGGGCCGTCGGGCCGCCGTCTGGCGCGACTTCGCGGCTCGCGCGGGTTTCGGACGCTCCGGTTTGGGGCGGTCCAGCAGGACCGACACGCCCGGGAGCTCACGCCCTTCGAGGAACTCGAGCGATGCCCCGCCGCCGGTCGAGATGTGGGTCATCTTGCCGGCCAGGCCCTGCCGGATGATCGCCGCCGCGGAATCGCCGCCGCCGATCACGACGGTGGCGCCGTGCTCCGCGCGGTCCGCGAGCATCCGGGCCACGGCGTTCGTCCCATGGGCGAACGACGGGATCTCGAAGACGCCGAGGGGCCCGTTCCAGAACACCGTCTTCACGTCGGCGAGCGCTTCGACCATGAGGTCCTGGCTGGCCTTGCCGAGGTCGACGATGTGCCAGCTCGCCGGGATCTTCTCGGCCAGGAGCGTCTTGTATTCCGTCCCGCGCGTGACCTCCTTGGCGACGATCACATCGATCGGCAGGACGACCCGGACCTTGTTCTTCTCGGCCGTGCGGAGGATGCGACGGGCATCCTCGACCCGATCGGGTTCGGCCAGGCTCTTGCCGATCGCCTTGCCCTGGGCGAGCAGGAACGTGTTGGCCATGCCGCCACCCAGGATCAGGAGGTCGACCTTGGTCAGCAGGTTGTCGATCACCTTGATCTTGTCGCTGACCTTGGCACCACCGAGGATCGCGGCGAACGGCTTCGCGGGAGACTCCAGGAGTTGCGAGAGCATCGTCAGCTCTCGTTCCATGAGCAGACCCGCGAACGCGGGCAGCAGCTTGGCGACGCCCACCGTGCTGGCGTGGGCACGGTGGGCCGTGCCGAATGCATCGTTGACGTAGAGGTCGGCGTACGAGGCGAGCGTTGCGGCGAAGCCCGGGTCGTTGGCCTCCTCTTCCGGATGGAACCGCAGGTTCTCGAGCAGGACGATCTCACCGGGGCGCATCCGCTTGAGCGCGTCCTCCGTGCCGATCCCGAGCGCATCGCCCGTGACCGGCACGTTCCGGCGCAGCAGCTCGGTCAGGCGCTGGCCGACCGGTCGGAGCCGGAGGCTGTCCGAGACCTTGCCGTTCGGCCGTCCCAGGTGACTGGCCAGGATGACCTTGGCACCCGCCTGGACCAGGGCCACGATCGTCGGGATCGAGGCGCGGATCCGCGAGTCGTCCTGCACCTTCCCGTCCGCGAGCGGGACGTTGAAATCGACGCGAACGAAGACGCGTTTTCCGGCGACATCCGCATCACGGATCGTGAGCTTGTCCACGTGCTGGCGCCGCTCAGGCGGCGGCGACGGGCAGACGCGCCGCGACGAACGCGATGAGGTCGGCGATCCGGCAGCTATAGCCCCATTCGTTGTCGTACCAGGCGATGACCTTGACCATGTCGCCGCCCAGCACCATGGTCGACTCGGCATCGATGATCGACGAGCGGGAGTCGCCCCGGAAGTCCGTCGACACGAGCGGCTCGTCGGAGACGCCGAGGATCCCGTCGAGCGGACCCGCGGCAGCGGCTCGGAACGCGGCGTTGACCTCCTCGACCGACGTCGAGCGGCGGACGGTCGCGGTGAAGTCGACCACGCTGACGGTCGGCGTCGGGACGCGCAGGCTGAAGCCGTCGAACCTGCCCTTCAGCTCGGGGATCACGAGGGCCAGGGCCTTCGCCGCGCCGGTCGACGTCGGGATGATGTTCTGGCCGGCGGAGCGGGCACGCCGCGGGTCCTTGTGCGCGACGTCCAGGATCCGCTGGTCGTTGGTGTAGCTGTGGATCGTGTTCATCAGCCCCTTTTCGATGCCGAGCGTGTCGTTGACGACCTTCGCCGCCGGAGCGAGGCAGTTGGTCGTGCAGCTGGCATTGCTGATGACGTCGTGAGTCGCCGGGTCGTAGCGGTCCTCGTTCACGCCCAGGACGATGGTGATGTCCTCGTTCTTGGCGGGAGCGCTGATGATCACCTTCTGGGCGCCGGCGGTGATGTGCGCCTTGGCCTTCTCGGCGTCGGTGAAGATGCCTGTCGACTCGAGGACGATGTCAACCCCGAGCGAGTCCCAGGGGAGTGCCGCCGGATCCTTCTCGGCGAGGATCTTGATCTCGCGGCCGTCGATGATGATCGAGCTATCGCCCGCCTCGACCGACCCGTCGTACGCGCCGTAGGTGGAGTCGTGCTTGAACAGCAGCGCGTTCATCGCGGTGTCGACGAGGTCATTGACCGCAACGACCTCCACCTGTGGCGTCCGCTCGAGGAGGGCCTTGAGGGACTGCCGTCCGATCCGGCCAAAGCCGTTGATCCCGACACGAACGGTCATGGGAGCCTCCGATGTTGCCGGCGGCCCGTCCGGGCCGGGTGGGTCTGATTCGGACCGGCCCCGGCGCAGCCGGGCGGGCGCGGCGGCCGGTAGCGGTCCAGGCAATCGTACGATGCCGCGCTACCGGCAGTGTGCTCGACACCTCGGGCGACGGGTCGAT
>JBIOWA010000199.1:0-5709 GCA_044868045.1 Candidatus Limnocylindrales bacterium | reverse complement strand
GCTGCCGCGCAGCTGCCCGACGGCCTCGGCACGGTCCTCCTCGACGTCGCCCGCCAGGCATTCGTGCAGGGCATGGTCGTCGCCGCGGCGATCAGCGCCGTGGTGGCCGTGGGCGTCGCCGTCATCGCGCTCATCGCCCTCCGCGATGTGCACATGGATCCCGATGCAGAGCCCGCGGGCGACTCCACCGCTGAACTGGAGCCAGAACAACGCCAGTACGCCAACCCTCGTCCCACCGCCACCCCAGTGCCAGAGTGCTGAGCAGAGGAGCCGATTCGTGACTCGTACGACCACCCGACCATCGCCGCTCTCCATCGACCAGCTTCGCAACGCCGTTCGCGGCCGGGTCATCACACCCGACGACGCCGACTACGACGCTGCCCGGACGATCATGTACGCCGGGCTCGACCAACGACCGGCCGCCATCGTTCGGGTCGCCGATGCCGACGACGTGGCACGGGTCATCGGCATCGCCCGCGAGACCGGGCTCGAGCTGGCGGTCAGAAGCGGCGGCCACAGTGCAGCCGGCCACAGCTCCGCCGATGGCGGCGTCGTGATCGATGTCCGCGACCTCAAGGATCTTGATATCGACGTCGCGAACAAGACCGCCTGGGCCGGCAGCGGCCTGACGGCCGGCGAGTATTCGACGGTCGCTGCGGAGCGTGGCTTGGCAACCGGCTTTGGTGATACCGGTTCGGTCGGCATCGGCGGGATCACGCTCGGCGGTGGAGTCGGTTATCTGGGTCGCAAGCACGGCCTGACGATCGACAACCTGCTGGCGGCCGAGATCGTGACCGCCGAGGGGCAGGTCGTCGTCACCGACGCCGGATCGCACCCGGACCTGTTCTGGGCGATCCGCGGCGGCGGCGGGAACTTCGGGGTGGTGACACGCTTCAAGTTCCGGTTGCACGACGTCAGCACGTTCGTGGGCGGCGTGCTCGTGCTGCCGGCGACGGCCGACTCGGTCGCCGGGTTCGTCTCGGCAGCCGAGGCGGCTCCGGACGAGTTGTCGACGATCGGGAACGTCATGCCCTGCCCGCCCCTCCCCTTCGTGGCGGAGGAGCATCACGGATCAATCGTGATCTTCGCGATGCTGGCGTACGCCGGCGATGCCGGGGCGGGTGAGGCAGCCTTGGCACCGTTCCGTGCCGTGGCCACGCCACTGGCCGACATGGTCAGGCCTTCGACCTATCCGGAGATGTTCCCGCCAGACGACCCGGATTACCACCCGACCGCGGTGTCGCGAACGATGTTCATGGACCATATCGATCGACCGGTCGCCGAGACCATCATGCGGTTCCTTGAAGCCTCGGACGCCTCGCTGCGCGTGGCCCAGCTCCGGGTGCTTGGGGGCGCGATCGCACGCGTGCCTGCCGACGAGACAGCGTACGCGCACAGAGCGTCGAAGATCATGGTCAACGTCGCGGCCTTCTACGACGGCGAGGGCGACAAGCCGATCCGCGAAGCCTGGGTCGCCGAGTTCTCGGCGGCGCTGAACCAGGGTGAAGCGGGCGCGTACGTGAACTTCGTCGGCGATGAGGGCGAGGCGCGGGTGCGCGCGGCCTACCCGGGTGCGACCTGGGATCGGCTTGCCCGGATCAAGGCGCAGTACGACCCTGACAACGTCTTCCGGCTCAACCAGAACATCCCGCCGGCGGCCGCAGGGTCATAGCGGCGGGACCGCGCTCCTGGCTCGAAATGAACGGCCCGCTGATCGGTGGTCAGCGGGCCGTCCTTGGGCGCTCGAGCGGGTGAGAGGACCTAGTCCAGGAATCCGTTGAGGAAGTTGCGCGAGTACGCGGTGTCCACGCGTTGGTAGCTGCCAAGGGCGTTGCACGTGAGGGAATTCACGTATGACGCGTCGCCCAGGACGTAATCGCCGAGGAAGACGCCGCCGCCGGAGTCGCCGAAGCACGATCCGCCACCGGCCTTCGAGTCCCGACTGTTGATCTGGAACGTGATCACCTCATTGCCGACGTTCATGAGGTAGGACGTCGTCGAGGCGCGGAACGGAACCACGACCAGCGCCTTCTTCTCGCCGATGTCCACGCCGTAGCCGACGAGCGTGAACGTCTCGTTCTTGAGCTGGCCCTGGTTACGGTCGAGGAAACCGACCGGCGGCAGTTTCGCCGGGCTGATGCCCGGCCACTTCGACGAGGCGGGCGCGTCGAGGACCACGACACCCTGGTCGTGCTGCTTCGAGAACTGCAGCTTGCCGTCCCAGCCCGGATCCGGGTGAGCCGTGCCCTTGATGTAGTGGGCCTCGCGTGCCGCCTTCTCGGCGGGGGTGATACCGGGCGCCAGCGGGTCGAGCTGGAGCGCATCGTCGAACGAGACATACACGTTCGTGGCGGGCCCTTCGGTGCAGTGGCCCGCGGTCAGGACGACCGTCGGGGCGATGAGCGTCCCGGAGCACCGGAACCTCCCGTCGACGGTGGTGAACCGGACGAGACCGACACTCCGATGGGTCGTGTCGGGTTGTGGTTTGGTGATCGCGAGCGCCGGAGCCGTCATCAGCAGCAGCGATGTCACGCTGGCGATGACAAGGGCGAACAACGTCGGTCGTCGGGTCATTCGAATCCTCCAAGCTGGCCGCAGCCATTCGATGCCTCGACCAAGACCGTACCCGAATGAACGGAAGCCCGCTGCCGGCGGGTCAGCGGGCTTCGACGTCAGCTGGTCAGGTGAACGGACGACCGCCGTCCCCGCAGCGGCGCGATGGCGTCAGGGGGCGAACGTGCAGGTGTAGTCAGCAGCGAGCGCTTCCTCGAACGTGCGGAACCACGGGCAACCGGCCGTCGGCCCCGCGTCGGTCCACTCGTCCTATTGAAGGTGGCGACTACTCCATCTTGTGGATCTGGACGTTGCCGCCGAGCAGCGTTCCCGGCTCTCCGCTGTCGTAGATGCCGATTCGCATCCGATACGTGTCCTGACCGACTCCAGGCTCCCCCAGGTCCTGGATGTCGATTCGGTACGCGAACTCGCCGGCGCCGTCAATTGTCGCAAGGCCAAAGATCGTGGCCTCTTTGAGATCACCGCTACAGAGGACCGCCAGGATTTCCGTCGACTTCACCACCATCGGCTGGGCCGGGCCGTGATCCTGGTACTCCTCCTGACCTGTCGGATCACCAACGTTGGACACTTGTGCGTTCCCGCCGAAGGTCGCTCGATCGCCGTTGCGCGCCACGATCGAGCCACCCTCCGTAATCGTGACCTCGCAGAGTGGTGTGCTTGCCGGAATCCTCCAAACCTTCGTCGCTGCGCCGCTGGGCTCACCAGCATCCCGCTGGCCGTTCTGAGGGTTAAAGTCGGCGAATGCGGTGATCACGTCAGTGATACCGATCAGGACGCCCCTGTAACAAAATTGTCCAGTCGTCCCGGTTCCGTCCGTCGTCCTGGAGCCATCCGCCGTGTTCGATCCCCTGACGGCGAAGACGACTGTCACGTTAGGGGTCGGGTTGCCGAATCGGTCCGTGACGGTCGCAGTCACACAGTGTTCGGTGTTCACGTCGTTCACGGCGCTGGGCGGATTGACCACGACGGTCGCGGGTGGACCGGGCTTGACGATCACAACGGTGGTACCCGAACTCCCCTCGTGGATCAAACTTCCACCGTAGGTCGCCGTGAGTGTGTGCGTCGCGGCCTGGGTCGAGCTGTAGCTCACCGAGCAGCTGTTCGAGTCGCCGGTGGCGGTGAGATCCAGGCTGCAACTCGGCGGAACGAAACTGTTGCCGGTGCCGGTGGCCATGAAGCTGACGGTGCCCTGCGGGGTGCTGGTGCCGGCGTCGGTGTCGGTGACGGTGGCGGTGCAGCTGCTGGTGCCACCGGCCTCAATCGTCGAGGGCACGCAGCTGACGTCGGTGGTGGTGGTGCGGGCGCGAACCGTCAGCGCAAAGGGGGTGGGGTCGCTGCTGGCGGCGTGGATGCCGTCGGTGGGCGTGTAGCTGGCGCCGATGTGGTGGGTGCCGTCGCCGATGGTGGCCGGGGTGTAGCTCACCGAGCAGCTGTTCGAGTCGCCGGTGGCGGTGAGATCCAGGGTGCAGGTGCCGGTGACCGGCGTGAAGGCCCCGCTCTCACCGTCGTCGGCCACCAGGGTGAAGGTGACGATGCCCTGGGGGGTGCTGGTGCCGGCGTCGGTGTCGGTGACGGTGGCGGTGCAGCTGGTGGTGCCCAGGACCGGCACGGTGGCCGGGACGCAGCTGACGTCGGTGGTGGTCGACCGCACGTCGTCGTTCCTGATCGTGCCGATGCCGCGAGATTTCGAGAAGACTGCGTCGTGCTCCGGATTCGAAAGGTCGACGAAGAAGGTCTCGTCTACCTCGGGGGAGGTATCACCACACACCGACACGGGAATCGGTCGGCTCAGGTTGTTTCTGTTGAACGTCACCTGGCCGCTCGTGGTGATGTAGTCGACCCCGGACCCGCACGATGTTCCTCCGGAAGCCGTGCCGTTCACCGTTCCGAAGTTGACTCGTAAGGTGAAGTTTCCGGAGGGAGGGTTCGAGAGGGTCGCAGTGAACGTGAATGTGGTCAGACCGCTGTTCCCCTCGTTCATCGATACGTCGTTGATGGATATCGAGTGCGGGGGTATGGTCACGTCGGCCAGGACGGGCAGCGTGAAAAGAAATGCGAGTAGCGGGCCGGCGAGAGCCGCCCATCTCTTTAGTCCACGCCCGTGTGGCAGCTGAAAGGCACCGCCAGCGCGGAGTGGAGGCCGGAGCGTCGTCATTCCCGTCCTCGCTCCTTTCGAGCGCGTGCTCGAAAGCCCAGGATGTAACGAGCCCGGGGAGGCGTGTCGGCTACGTGAGCCGAAGAGTCGGGATGCTGCTAGCCGGCTCGATGGCTACTGCGAGAGAATGGACGGAGCCGGCTCGGGCACACGCCACCCTGACCCGAGTGTCCGATCGTACCGGCTTGGGACGATCGCGGCCTGCTCGAGATTGCTCATCGGCTTACAGTTTTGTATCGAGGAGATGAGCCGAGAAGGCCTCAGAGGCACTCGGCGCGTCCGAGGTCCTGCTTGGGCGGCCCGTTAGCAATGAGGAAGTGCGACTGGATGGCGGCGATCCGCCCAAGCAAACGCACGGACGACGACGAATTCACGGCGACCTTCGAGCGGCTGGAGTTGATCCTCCCGGTCTACGTGTGCCTCCACCACGGTTATGCCCGCCGGGCCGGTTCGCGTGGCGTGGCGGCGGCTTCGATTCGACCGTCGTTAGGCGACAACAAGATGAGGTCGAGCGGGGCGGGAGAGACTTGGCCCGGCATCGACCTCTACGGGAGCCTCAACGCGTTCACCGAGACGCTCCCTAAGGTCATTGAGCTGACCCGAGGGCTGGCGTTTCCCTAGGCGGACCGATCGATCGCCATCGCTACCTCGTTGTCCGTGGCGGCCAGTCGATGTACGCCGGTTGCTACCGCGGTGCCTCCAGCGGACGACACACCCCGGCCCGGGAGTGCTGATTCGTGCGGGAAATTGGAGGCGACGACCGGATTCGAACCGGTGAATAGGGGTTTTGCAGACCCCCGTGTTAAACCACTTCACCACGTCGCCCCGACGGGGTGCGCCGCGCGTCGCGCGATGCTGGCTGCCCCTCGAGGATTCGAACCTCGGTTCACGGATCCAAAGTCCGCTGTCCTACCACTAGACGAAGGGGCAGCGGGGCCTTCGGGGAGGATACTGGAGCGGAAGACGGGACTCGAACCCGC
>JBIOWA010000198.1:0-4588 GCA_044868045.1 Candidatus Limnocylindrales bacterium | reverse complement strand
GCGCGCAGGTCCCAGCGCTCCAGCGGTGCGGCGACCTGACCTTCGATCGCGGACGCGAATCGGCTCACGAGCCGCTCGGCGGCGAGCTCGTCGTCGCCCCAGACGTAGAGCAAGGGGACGATCGTGGACGGTGCAGGCGGGGCGCTGCGGGCCATGATCGCGATGGTACCGGAGCGCGTCATCGCGGCCCGCCGACGGCATCACCGCGACATTCGGCGGGGGCGGTGCGGCGGTCGGAGCCGGAGTGATCGGTATCGCACATCCGAACGAGCGTCGCGGGCCGTCGCTGCGCTTCGATGCCGCCGACGCCAGGACCGGTGCGACCGGCACGGCAACGTCGGCCGCCGCTCGAGGCTCTGCCTTCACGGTGATCCCGCCGGCCTGGAAGGCGACCGTCACCGTCCCGTCGCGATCCGTCCGGTAGACGCGTGCTCCCGCCTCGGCGAGCCGCTCCATCGTCGACCGCGCGGGGTGTCCGTAGCGGTTGCCGGCTCCGGCGGATGCGACCGCGACCTTCGGCCGGACCGCCTCGACGAACTGTTCCGTCGTCGCCGTCCGGCTGCCGTGGTGGGCGACCTTGAGGAAGTCGAGGCGCGGCAAGCCCGCGGCCAGGAGGCTCGGGTCGATGTCCTGCTCGACGTCGCCGGCCAGCAGGAAACGGCGCTCCCCGATCGCGCCGAGCAACACGACCGACACGTTGTTGATGCCCGTTCCCGAGTCGGGTGGCTCGGCCGGCACCTTGCCGCGGATCGGCCACAGGACGCGTAACGCGATCTCGTCGACCGACAGCCGGTCTCCGGACGCGATGGCGAGATGGGCCGGGGCGCCCGGTCGAGCGAGGCGATCGAGCCAGGCCGCGTAACCCGGCCCGGGCCCTCGCATACCCGGCTCGAGGACTCTCGCGACGCGGTAGCGGGCGAGGAGCAGCGCCAGCCCCGCGACGTGGTCCTCGTGCGGATGCGTCAGGATCACCGCGTCGAGCCGTCGGTCCCAGGGCGGGATCCGCCGATCCAGTTGGACGAGCAATCGATCCGGATCCGGGCCGCCGTCGACGAGCAATCGACCGCCGCGCGAACCTTCCACCAGGATCGCGTCGCCCTGTCCGACATCGAGCACCGAGATCCGGGCGACGCCGGGTGGGCGCGTGACCGCGACGGCCCCGGCGACGGCCACCGAGGCGATGAGGCCGGCCGTCGCAAGGCGGAAGGGAGTCGACCTGGGCCTGGCCGGTCGCGCAGCGATGGTGCCGGCCGATCGACCAGCGGAACGTCGACGAGGCGCCCACGCCATCAGCGCGACGATCATCGCCCCGCTGCCGGCACCGAGCGCGACCCCGATCGGTGGCTCGACGTCGACGCTTGCCAGCGGCACCGACGCCGCCACGTCGACGATCCCGATGATCAGCCGAAGCGCGACCCACCCCGGCGCGGCGAGGATCGTCCCGATTGCCTCGGGGAGACCGATCGCGACGACCACGCCGCCGGCCATCGCCAGCAGACCCGCAGCCATCGCCGGTGCGACCAGCGGGACCACGAGCAGGTTGACCAGTGGGGCGATCAAGGCCAGGCGCCCGAAAGCTGCGAGGACGATCGGCAGGGTCGCAGCCTGCGCGGCCAGCGAGACGCCGAGGCTCTCCGACAGCCAGCGTGGCAGGTGGCCGCCCGTCCACCGATCGAGCCGTTCCGTGACCGGCGTGGCCCACGCGATGAGGCCGGCGGTGGCCAGGCTCGAGAGCTGGAAGCCGGCGTCCTCGATGAGCGCCGGATCCGCGAGGAGCAGCAGGGTCGCGGCCCAGCTCAGGGCTGCGGCGGCCCGCCCGGCCCGTCCTGTCTCGCGGGCGAACAGCACGACGCCTGCCATCGCGCCCGCACGGAGGACGGACGGCGACGCTCCGGCGAAGGCGATGTAGGCCACGATCGCGAGCGCCGTGACCACGGTTCGGCGTCGGCGGCCGAGGCTGCCGGCCACGGCCGCGATCGCCGAGGCCACGATCGCGATGTTCCAGCCCGAGATCGCGACGACGTGGCTCACGCCGGCGGTCGTGAACGCCGCGGCGACGTCCCGGTCGACCCGGTCTCGAAGTCCGATCAGGATCCCTGCCGCGAGGCCGGCCTCAGGTTCAGGCAGGACGCGCGTCAGGACGGCGCCCGCATCGCGTCGCAGATGTTCGAGGCCCGTGGCCGGGTCGTTCGGGCGATCGATGAGCTCGAGCGTGCGAGCGTCGAGCGTCCCCCATGCGCCGAGACGAGCGAGGTAGGCGCCGTACGGATTGTCCGGCCGCGGCCGGGTCCGCCCTCCGACTTCGACGATGTCGCCCGGCTCGACCGGAGGGTAACGGGGCATCGTGGCCGCGAGACGGAACGCCGATTGGGCGTCGGCGATCGTCCGCAGCGTCGCGACCTGCTGGCCGTCGCGCGGACTCCCGATCGACTCGACCACCATGCGCCAGGGACCCGAGCCGTCGGGACCACCATCGAGCCCGGAGGACCCGGGCAGCACGACGGCTCGTGCGACGATCGCGAGCGCGCCGATGACAGTCGCGATCGTGCGGGGGCGCCACGGTGCCGAGAGCGCCGGTGCCGCGATCAGGACAACGCCGACGACACCGAAGATCGCGGCCAGTGCCCGATGATCGTCGAGGGCGACCGCGAGTGCGCCGATGATCGCTCCGACCGCCAGCCAGGCGCTCCTCGGCATGTCAGCCGACCGTGACGAGGTCGCGAAGCTTCTCGAAGGTCTTCTCGCCGAGGATACCGCGCGAGCGGAGCTCCTCGACCGCCGTGAACGGCGCCTCGTCGCGGGCCACGATGATCTTCTGCGCTGTGGCCGGACCGATCCCGGGCAGCGCCTCGAGCTCGGCTTGGGTTGCTCGATTGAGGTCGACGGCGGTCTCGGCGGCCGGCGAGCCGCCCGCGCCAGGCGAGATCGGCACGGTTGCCGGGTCGTCGCGCGCGGCCACACGGACCTGGTCGCCGTCGCGGAGCGGTGCCGCGAGGTTCAATTCATGTTCGGCCCGCGCGGTATCGACTCTGGGACCGTAGCCGCCAGCCGCCTCGATCAGGTCGCCGACCCGCGATCCTCCGGGCAACCGGTACACGCCTGGGCGGCGGACCGCGCCGACGATGTCGACGACGAGTTCCCCGCCCGGCGCAACGGCTTCCGCGCCGAACGATCCACCCGGAGCGGTCGAACCGCCGTCCCCGATCCGAGTGCCACCGTCCACGGCGACCGCCCCGCCATCGCCACCGACCGCGAGGATGAATGCCCCGACGGCACAGGCCAATGCCAGGGCGACGACGATCAGCACCCGGGGCAGGATCGACGGGATGTCGGTGCCATCGGCCGGCCCCTGGCTCGACGGGCCCGTCGGATTCGTCGTCCCGTTGGCGGAGGCCGGGGCCTCGAGGACGCGCCAGGGCGCGGGTGCGGACGGTTCCATCAGCACGCTCCGCGGCGGGCGGTCCCGACCCGGCGCCGACGTCGATCCGACGTCCCGCCATGTCGGGGGCACTTCCGACGCGGCAGGACGTCTAGGCGGACCTTACCGACGGCCGCTTAGCTGCGGCTTATCAACCTCGCGGCCGCCGTCGAGCCAGGCTGATCGAACGTCATTCGATCCCGAAGTCGCCCCGCTTCGCGTCTTGAAGGGCGCCTTGCCGAACGGGAGCGCCATCGTACTGCTCGTCGCCGGCAACGTCGGGTTTGCACCCGTGTGGTTGAACGGCACCTGCGTCGCCTGCAGGCTCCACGCGACCTCGGACTGGGATGCGGCCAACGGCGCGAGCGTCGGCGTGACCTGGGCCACGAGGAAGTACGTGGTGTTGGCCCCGACTGCGCCGTGAACAGGTGCGACCACGAGACCGAGCCGCGGAAGAAGCTGTCGTCCGGCGACGGGATCGCCCCGATGATGGTCGACCGCCAGCACGATGGCCGCGATCGCGATCACGATCTTTCGACCGCGACGGCCGCCTCCCGATCGCAGGTTCGAACTGAAACATGGCGTTCCCTCCCCGGATTCACAGGCCATGGTTCGACGCGCGCTCCGGCCCAGCCTGCTCACCAGGTGTGGTCAGGACGAGGAATTTTCTCCTTCGCGGATTTCGTCCCAGGTCAGTGCGGGAACGGGTCAGAGCTGCTCCCAGTCGACCCAGCGCGTCCCGTCCCACCAGCGATGCCACACCCGTCCGTCGCGGCCGGGCGCAAAGACATCGATGCGGTCGGCGTTCCAAGACGACGCGGCCGGGTCGCCGGTCAGCTCGCCACCCATCGGCTCCCAGTCGTGCCAGGAGGTGCCGTCCCAGTAGCGGTTCCAGAGCTGACCGTCGTCATGGATCGCAAAGACCTCGAGCTCGTCGACGGCCCACGCGGTCGCCGCCGGCGCGGAGGCCAACGTCCCACCGAGCGACTGCGGCTCGGACCAGTTGCCGTCACGGAACGCGCGATGGACGAGGGCCCGATCGGTGCCGACCGTGAACAGGTCGATCCGACCAGGTCCCCAGGACACGGCGGCAGTCGATGGACGCCCTTCGGGATCAGGCATCAGCGCAGCGTAGCGCTTCGTGTGACGGGAATCGAAGAGCGCCTGCCG
>JBIOWA010000197.1:0-2125 GCA_044868045.1 Candidatus Limnocylindrales bacterium | reverse complement strand
GGTGACTGGGTGGGTGATCAGGGAAGCCTGGCGCGCCCGGCGAGACTCGAACTCACGACCTTTAGGTCCGCAACCTAACGCTCTATCCACTGAGCTACGGGCGCACGATGCGGTGCCACGATCCCTCCGACGGCCGAGGTGACGCTCCCGTCAGCCATCGGCCGGAGGATTCGCGAACCCGCGCAGTGTAGCGTGGCGGGCAGCGAGCCGCGATTCGGTCGGCGGCCCGTGACGGGCCGCCAGCCAGGTCAGAGTTTCTCGACGATCGCCTTGCCGAGGTCGGTCGCAACCTGGAGCTGCGCAGCCCCGCCGACGAACATCGTCAGCATCACCGTGACCTTCTCCTTCCAGATGAAGGCGCGGTTGTTCTTGTCGGAGTTGAAGGCGCCGTCGCCGATCCCGGCGATATCGGCGGCATCCTTGTAGGCGCCGCGCGCCGCGTCGTAGAGGTTGGCGCCGTCTTCGGGCGTGAGCGCGACGATGATCCCGCCGAACTCGCCCTCGTACCGGCACTCGGTGTGACCGGGCGACAGGCTCGTCGGGCTTGCCTTGAGCGTGCCCGCGGCCACAGGGTCCGTGGACTTCGTCGCAGCCTTGACGTCGTCACTGGTGACGATCTGGCAGGCGTTGAGATCGGTGCCTGGCGTCAGGTTGCCCTCGACACCGCCGCCGGTCGCGGCCGCTTTGTCGGGTGCGACCGAGCCGTTGGACGTGGCCATGGAGGGGGCGGTGGTTGCACCGTTGGCGGGTGCGGCGGTGCCGCCGCTACAGGCCGCGAAGGCCATCGCGGAGATCAGGAGGAGCGCGCCGAGCGCGGCGATGGAGCGGCGAGGCATCTTGGCAGTTCTCCGTCTCGGGTCTGGGGCTCGATCCGAGGACGGTAGGGGGAACCCTCGTCGGGCGCGAATGGACGGAGGTCGGCCGACGCCATCGTCATGCGTCCAGTCGCAACTGCCTCGGATTCGCTGTGCGCATCGTCGCGACGGAGCAGACCACGTGACGGTCCGATTAGGCTGTTGCGATGACCCTTGAAGACGAGGCGCGGCGAAGGGCCGAAGGTGATCTCGGAGGACGACTCCTCGAGCACCTCGTGTCCCGGGTCGGCGGGCAGGCTCGCGTTCAAGCGGTCTTTGGCGATCCGGTCGAGCGGAACGGCGTGACGGTGATTCCGGTTGCTCGAGTGCGCTGGGGTGTCGGAGGAGGTGGCGGAGCCGCACCGGAGGGTTCGGGATCGGGCGGAGGTGGCGGTGCTGCCGCCGATCCAATCGGTTACATCGAGATCACGTCGACCGGCGCCAGCTTCCGACCGATCGCTCGATCGTTCAGTGCGGCAACAGCGATCGGTGCCGCTATTGCGGCAGCCATCCTGCTCCGTGCACTGGCACGTCTCCGCCGGTAGGTCATCCGCTCGATCTCATCGACCGACTGCCCTAGTATCCGCCTGCCAGTGGCCTGACACGGCCGCCACGGGGCCGAACGAGCGCATAGAGCTGTCGTTTACCGGGGAGGCCCTTCAGCTCGTGAAGTCCACGGTCGGCAAACTCGAGCCCCGTGCCGTCGACGAGCTCGCGAACAGTGGCTGATACCCACACGTCGTCCGGGGAGGCCAGGGCCATGATTCGCGCAGCAGCGTGGACTGCGACGCCGCGGACGTCTCCCGGGGCGATCTCAACCTCGCCGCTATGGACCCCCGCCCGGATCCGTATGCCGAGCGGCCTCAACACCTCGCCCAGCCCTGCGCCTGCGCGAACCGCTCGCTCGGCGCTATCGAAAAGGCCGATCACGCCATCCCCCGTGGTCTTGACAAGCTGTCCGTCATGTCGGTCGATCGCGCGTTCCGCTAGCTCATTGTGGCTCCTGACGATGTCGCGCCATGCCGCTGGGCCGCGAGCGACGGCCTGCGCGGTGGAGTCCACGATGTCGGTCATGAGAACGGAGAACAGCGTGCGCCGCCCGCCAGCGGGCTCCGAGCGTCCGTACGCACGCATCGCCTCGAAGTCCACCGAGACCCATGGCTCATCACCAACCACCCAGGCATCGTGTCCGGGCGGGATCTCGAAGACGTCGCCTGGCCGAATCTCGAGCTCGGTCCCGTCGCGCATCTGAGCTCGTAACCGGCCGCTGA
>JBIOWA010000196.1:0-2495 GCA_044868045.1 Candidatus Limnocylindrales bacterium | reverse complement strand
CTTGCCGTTGGTCTGGGGCCGGTGGAACCGGGTCCGCTTGTGCTGGGCGCCGAGATCTGCAAGCGCGGTCTGGAAGTCGCGCGAGAGCGTGTAGTTCTTGGCGTTGTCGGTCATCACCCGTTCGATTCGGACGCCCTGCCGGGCGAACCAGGCGGCCGCGTCGCGCAGGAACCTCGCGCAGGTCGGGCCACGCTCGTCGGCGAAGACGTCGACATAGGCGACCCGGCTCATGTCGTCGATCGCCTGGTGAACATAGTCATAGCCGAGACCGCGCAGCCGACCGGGTCGTGGGCCGCGCCCGTGGACTCGATGGCCGCCTCCGTCGGGGATCCGCCCCAGCTTCTTGACGTCCATGTGCAACAGCTCACCCGGGCGCTCCCGGACGTAGCGGATCGGGACACCCGACGATCGATCGCGATCGCGCAGCCGCGACAGGCCGTGGCGCCGCAGGACGTCGCTGATCGTCGAGCGAGGACTGCCGACGACGAACGCCAGACGATGCGGCCCCACACCCAGCTCGTGGCGGGCCGCCAGGATGGCGGCGACCCGGTCGGACGCGAGGCTGTTGGGCGAGCGGTGCGGCCGCGAGCTGCGGTCCTCCAGCCCGCCAAGGCCCTCGGCTCGATATCGGCGGACCCACTTGGTCGCTGTCTGCCGGCTCACCCCGGTCATCGCCGCCGCATGGGCGACAGGCCACCCCTCGAGCTCGATCCGTTCAACAAGCAGCCGTCGACCAAACACCGTCAGCTTCGCCCTACGATGCACCGTGAGAGCCCTCCGTGGTTTTGGAGCCAGACACCCCAAATCCCACGGACAGGGCTCTCACCTGTCAACAACGTCCTCATGAATCACATCTAGGCCTTGCGCAGGCGCCAGATCTCCTCGGCGGGCCAGCGGCGGGCCCAGGCGAGCTCCTCGGCGTCTCGGTACGAGCTCTCGGCGTCGTCGGCCGGGCGCGGCTCGATCAAGTCCTCGACAACGAACCCGTTCGCCCGGAAGAGCCGGATCCAATCTCCGTAGGCGAGCTGGAAGGTCGTGGTCTCGCCGTCGTCGAACCGGTGCATCCCGAAGTAATCGAGGACGAGCCGGTCGCCGACTCGGTCCGCGTCGAGCGGCCAGGCGATGGTCTCGATCTGCGTGTGGTGGCTGAACGCGAACAGGCCGCCCGGTCGCAGGAGCCGCGCCGCCTCGGGCACGGTCCGGTACGGATCGGCGAAGGTCATCGCCCCGTGGTCGCAGAACACGATGTCGAAGGAGGCATCCGCAAGCGGGACCGCTTCCGCGCTGCCGTGGATCAGTCGGAACTCGACGCCGGCCTCGCCCATCAGCCGCCGAGCATGCTCGAGCTGGCGTTCCGAGAGGTCCAGTCCGACCGGCCGCGCCCCGAGCTTGGCGAGTGCGATCGACCACTGCGCGGCCCCGCACCCGAACTCGAGGATGTCCTTGCCCACCACGTCGCCGAGGATCCGGAGCCCGGCTTCCGGGATCTGCGTCACGCCCCATGCCAGACCGGTGCTGTCCGCGAGTTGCGCACCGTGGCGAGCCTGGTAGTCGTCGCTGAGGGCGTCCCAGCTTGTCCGGTTCCGCGCTTCGTGATCGGTCAGCTCGGGCAGGTCGGCCTCGGCGTTGGGCGGTTGAGCACCACGGTCGGTCATCGGGCCCGTCTCGCAACGAACGCTTCCGACTCGTGCGCGAGGGTCCGCCACAGTTCCGGGTCAGACCCGTGCACCGACAGCCACTCCTTCTGGATCCGCCCGTGCCCTGGGTCGAACCGCTCGCCGATACCGTCGGCGACCAGCTGCTCGACCCGTGTCGCCGGCAGCTTCACGACCAATCGATCCTTCACGAGCATCGCGAAGATCTTGCCGCCGGTCTTGAGCGAGGTCGACCCGAACGCCCGCTTCGGTCCGTTTTGATTGCCGTAGGTCGCCGCGCCATCCGCGAGCATGTCGGCGACCAACGATTCCCAGCGCGGGGCGGCATCGCCCCCGACCTCCGCCATCTCAGACGACCGGCAGCCGCCGGTCCTCCGGCACGGACGCCAGGCGCGCCGCGAGCACCTCGCTGATGTCCATGGCGTTCACCGTGCTCCCGCCATCGGCGGCCGCGAGACCATCGGTCATCATCACCATGCAGAACGGACAAGCAGTTGCCACGGTGGATGCGCCGGTCTCGAGCACCTGCCGGGTCCGCTCCTCGTTGATGCGCGTCCCGCGGGTCTCCTCCATCCACATCCGGCCGCCGCCCGCCCCACAGCAGAACGTGTCCTTGCCGCTCTTCGGCATCTCGGTGACCGCCACGCCGGCCGCGCCGAGCACGGAACGGGGAGCCGCCACGATCCCGTTGTACCTCGCCAGGTAACACGAGTCGTGCACCGTGACGCTCCCGGGTCGATGATCGCCGGTCGACGACGACGCGTCTTCCGGCACCGTCGCGAGTCGACCCGAGGCGACGAGGTCGGCGAGGAACGTCGAATGGTGGACGACCCGGAACGT
>JBIOWA010000195.1:0-30080 GCA_044868045.1 Candidatus Limnocylindrales bacterium | reverse complement strand
CCGACGCTCGGATCATCGCCCTTGTCGAGGCGGATCTGACCGTCCCACCAGGTGACGGTCTGCGATCCATCCCCGGACAGCACGACGACGGCGACGGAGGCACCCTGCGGGTCGTAGATCTTGCTCGTGATCGCGGTAGGAGCCTTTTCTGAAGAGGCCGGTTGCCTGAGCCACGCTACGTGACACTGCCCGGCGATGCTGTTGACGAGCGTGCCGACCTGGGTGAGATCGTTGCCCGTTCCGTTGAAGTCGTTCGCCTGCTTCGCGACGATCGTCCAGTTGTATGGGACGTGGTCGACGTTCGACTTGCACTCGATCTTGGCCGAAACGTTGACGACCGCCTGGGCGCCCGGCGCCAGATCCATGTTCCGCATCTCGATGACGGCGCCGTTGAGCGTCGCGGTGCCTGGGCTGCCCGAGGCCATCGATGCGCCGGTGAGAGCGACTCCGGTCGGAGCGCTGACGTTGGCGGACCCGAATCGTGCCTGCGTGGACGTATTGGTGAGCCGCAGCTGGAAGACTGCGCGACCGGTGCCGTAGGATGCCCCGGCGTCGAGCGCGCTCGAGCCGACGAAGGCAGCGCTGAACGTCTTGTCGGCCGCCAGCGCGACGGTGGCGATCGACGTCCAGAGGATGGCTCCGGTGACGATGGTGACCAGGGCCCGACCGAATCGGGTGGCGCGCGCTCCGAGCATTTGAACCCCTCCACCGCCCTCCAGGGCGAGGTAAAACGTGACGGATCGATGTCCTAGGACGGGATAGTACCTTCGTACCATCGAGAGCCACTGTCAAACAGGCGACGGATTTCGTATCTGGTGCGAACGGGCACCGCAAACGAAGTCCTGCCCGGGCAATGATGGCCGCCGGATACGATGCAGCGCAGCATGTCCAGCCCCGGACCCGCCCGACTCGACACCGACGCGCTTCGCGCCTGTCGGTTGTTCGCGGACATGGACGCCGCCTCCCTCGAACTCTGTGCCGCCGCGCTCCGCCCGCGCCGGTTCCGCCGAGGCGAGACGATCTTCCACGCGGGTGACCCGGGTGATGCGCTGTTCATCGTGGCGGAGGGCGCGGTCAAGATCATGATCCCGCCCGACGACGGGTCAGAGCCGGCGATCCTCACGACGATCGGTCCAGGCGGGTTCTTCGGAGAGCTGTCGCTACTCGACGGTGCGGCGCGCTCGGCGACCGCCGTAGCCCTCGATGCCGTCGAAGCGCACGTCCTGCGCCGCGACACCTTCGAGCGTCTCGTCGACTCGGAGCCCGCGCTCCGCCGCGCACTGCTCCTTGCCCTGGCGTCTGAGATCCGGCGGCTGACCGCCCAGGTCGAGGACCTGCACTTCCTCGACCTCCCGGGTCGGTTGGCGCGCCACCTCCTCCGAAGCACGGCGATGGCCGCGGGGCAGGACCCGGGCCAGGCCGACATGCTCGTCGGCGAATACCGGCTGCCGTGGCCCTACACACAGGCCGAGCTCGCCGGCATGATCGGCGGATCGCGCCAGTCCGTGAACCGGTTGCTGGCCGACCTGATCGCCGAGGACCTGCTCCGCTTCGATGGTGACGACCTGGTCATCCCGGACGCCGCGAGGCTCGCCGCCGCCGCGCGCCGATGACGGACGATGGCGCCGTCTGGGCCTTGCTGGCGGCGGTGGCCCGCCGGCTGGACGCGATCGATCGCCTCGCCGCCGCTCCTTCCGACGACTTGTTGAGCGCGATCGCGGCGACGGCCGTCACCGCCCTCGACGCGCAGGCGGCATCGATCGCCGTCCACGATCCGGCGACCGACCGACTCGTGTTCGCGGCCGCCGCGGGACCGGCTGCCGGTGGCGTGGTCGGCATCACGATCGATGCCTCGACGGGCATCGCCGGTTATGCGTTCTCGACCGGGCAACCGCTGGCGGTCGCCGACGCCGCGGCAGATCCCCGGTTCGACCGATCGGTGGCCGAAGCGACCGGCTACGTCCCCTCCACGCTCCTCGCCGCGCCGCTCGCCGACGAATCCGGCACCGTCGGCGTGCTGGAGGCACTCGACCACCGCGCCGGTGGGTCGTTCACGTTGCGGGATCTCGACATCGCGACCGCCATCGCCCGCGAAGCGACCATCGTGATCCGAGCCGGCGGCGCGCACCGGGACGCGAGCATCCTGCTTCGCGACGCTTTCGCGGCGCTGATGCGTGACGGCGAGGGAGAGTCGATGGATGCGGCGACGATCGACGAGCTGGTCTCGGAGGCGACGACGAACCTCGCCTCCGGCGAGGACGATGCTCGCTGGCGCCTCATCGATCGCATCGCCCGACTGCGCGACGTCGATCCGGAATCACTCGAGCTCGCCGCCGACTGGCTCGACGCCCTCCTGCGCCGCACCGGGCAGGGGGCCGCCGGCGGCCGGCGGCGGGCGCCGTGACGACGACGACGCTGCCCGCGTGGAGCGAGGCCTTCGCAGTTGGAGCCCGGGCAGCGCTGACACGTGACGCTCCACTCGGCAGGCTCGACCGGGAGTCTGTCTTCGGGGACGCCGACGGGCGAGGCGTCACGGTCGCGGTCGTCGACTCCGGGGTGGATGGCCGCCATCCGAGCGTCCGCGGCCGCCTGGCGCGGCACCTCAGCGTCGAGGTCGACGGCGGCGAGGCCCAGGTCGTCGAGGACCCGAGCGGTGTCGACATGGTCGGCCACGGCACCGCGTGCGCCGGCATCATCGCCGCGATCGCACCGGGCGTGGACCTCGTCTCGATCCGGATCCTTGGCGCAGACAACCGCGGGAAGGGCGTCGCGCTCGCTGCGGCCATCGACTGGGCGATAGACGCCGGGATCTCGATCGTGAACCTCAGCCTGTCGTCGCGTAGCGAGGCGATGTTCGGCGCATTCCACGAGCTCGCCGATCGCTCGTACTTCGCGAACACCCTGCTGGTGTGCGCCGCGAACAACGTCCCGGGGCCGTCCTACCCATCGCTGTTCGCCGCGGTGCTCTCGGTCGCGGCCCACGACGTCGCCGACCCGGACGTCTGGTACTACAACCCGGCTCCGCCAGTCGAGTTCGGAGCGTTTGGCGTCGACGTCGACGTCGCCTGGCGCGACGGTGGTCGGATCCGGGCCACCGGCAATTCATTCGCGGCCCCGCACATGGCCGGGCAGGCCGCGAGGCTGCGATCGCGCCATCCCGCGGCGACACCGTTCGAGATCAAGGCCCTGCTGGCGGCCACGGCCGACCCCCCGGTCTGAATCGACGACCGCCCGACGCGTGTCGGGCGGTCGAGGGGACGGGGGCGAACCAGGAACGATCAGTCGGTGTTGTCGGCGTCGCTCTCGTCTGACGACGGCACGGCCTCGCCGCCGTGCTTGGTGCGGCCCTGGGGATCGAAGCTTGGCGGAGCGGTGGTCGGCAGGCCGTGACCCTCGACGTCCTGCCCATCGATGAATCCGTCGCCCGGGGTTCCCTCCTCTGGTTCGACGAGCGAATCCTTGGGGAGCTTGTACTTCTTCACAGCCCGGCCCCTTTCGCGTGACGGTGCGATGTGGTACGAGCATACCGCTCGGGTCGAGCGGCTCAAGACGGTGGCCGACGGACGTGGTGTCGGCTGGGAGACATGATCACGACGCCGCTTCCCCGGAATACGAGCGGGGCAACGCCTCGACGCTCGGTCGTGGCGTGCGCAGGTCGCGCAGGGCTTCCTGGTCGGGACCCGCCAGCCGTGGCAGGTCGGCGGCCTCGGTCCGCAGCAGGCGCGAGGTCAACGTCGAGAAGACGAGCTTCTGGATATCGGGCACCGTCATCGTTGCGCGGAGGGCCTCAGCCGGCACCTCCATGAGCGAGGTGTCGGTGTCGGCGACCACGTCGGCAGTACGCGGGCTGCCGGTCAGGGCCGCGATCTCGCCGAAGAAGTCGCCCGCGTTCATGGTCGCCAGGCCACGGTAGCCACCGTCCTCTGGGATGCCCGCGGTCGCCGAGCCATCGAGGATGAAGTAGACCGAGGATGCGAGGTCGCCATGCTCGACGATCCGCGTGCCGGCGGGTACCTCGCGCACAGTCGCATCGCGCAGGAACGCCTCCCGCTGCGGCCCCGAGAGGCGGGCGAACGTCGTGAGCCGGCCGACGAGTCGGTCGAAATCGGCGAGCATCGCCGGGCGGAGCGGAGCGGCCGGCACGGCCGGGGCTGCCCCGGCTTCCTCGAGCCGCGCCCGAGCCGCTCGCAATGAACGGATCCCGAGCCCCGGCGCGACCAGGGCGATGGCCGCCGACCCGAAGAGCAGCACCGAGGCGCCGCCGATGAGCAGGCGCACGTTCACGATGTCCGCCAATCCGGCTCCGGCCATCCCGAACAGGAAGATCACGTCGCGCATCACGTAATACGCGGAGAACACGCGACCACGCATGTCCCGTGGGGTGTTCCGCTGCAGCAGGACGGAGCGCGCGACCGAAGTCGGCGAGTTCCAGAACCCGGAGATCATGACCAGCAGGATCGCCAGTGGGACCGACGTCGCCGCGGCGTACGCGATGCCACAGATGCCCATCGCAGTGAGCCCAACGGCGACCCAGATCGATTCCGGGAGTCGATTCGAGAAGCGGGCCATGAAGAACGATCCGACCACGAACCCGACGGAAGTAAGACCTTCCTGAAGGCCGTACTGGAATTCGGTGGCATGGAGCTCGCGCAGCGACATCGGCAGCAGCAGGACGTTCCACAAACCGAACGAGAAGAACATCAGGGCGCCGACGAAGAACAACGAGCGGAGCACCTGGGTCCCGAAGAGCGTGCCGAGGCCGGATTTCAGGTTGTCGACGATGACCTGGACGTTCGCCTCGCCCTCCGGCACCGGCATCGGGTAGCGGCCCATGGCGCTGATCAACAACGCGCAGATCACGAAGGACAGCGCGTCGAGCACGAACGCCCAGCGCAGCTCGAACGACGACGCGAGCAAGCCGGCGCCGGCAAAGCCGATCGCGGTCGAACCGAACGCTGCGATCGACAGGAACGAGTTGGCCGCTGCCAGCTCCTCGTCGCTCGCCATCTCCGGGATGAGGCTGTCGTGGGCGGGATCGAAGAACTGCCTGATCCCCGCATTCACCAGCAACAGGGCGAAGAGGCCGGGGATCGCGATCGCGTCCATCCCGAGCACGACGGCGATCAGGCCAACCGCCACCGCCTGGATCAGACACGTCCAGACCATGATCTTCTTGCGGTCGTGTCGGTCGACGAAGACGCCGGCGAGCAGGCCGACCACGAGGCTCGGCACGGCCGTCACCATCAACGTCAGACCGACGGCCAGGGCGGATCCGGTCTCCCGGAACACATAGATGCCCGCGGCAAGGTCGGTCAGAGCCGAGCCCGCGGTCGAGATCAGCTGGGCGAGCCACAGCAGCGAGAAGTCCCGCCTGCGGAAGACAGCGAACATCGACGGGGCCGGCACGGACGCTGCAGTCATGCGATCTCCATGGGGTGCCCGGCGGCAGCCGATCCCTCTTCGATTGCCCGGGGTGACCGCCCGTGACGTGGCGGCGGTTGCCGGAGTCTAGCCTTCGCGGCGGGGCACTGTGACTCCTTCGCGCAGGAGCAGCGCCTCCTTGCGCGAAAGCTGCCGATCGCGGTCGATCCAGCCATCGCCGCCGTACCCGCCGAGGGTCCCGTCGCCCGCGATGATCCGGTGACACGGGATGACCATCGAGATGGGATTGCGGCCCAGGGCTCCTCCTACGGCGCGAGCCGCACGGGGCGCCCCGATCCGTCGCGCGATGCCGCCGTAGCTCGCGGTCTCGCCCCAACCCACCTCGCGCACGGCTTCGAGGGCCCGTCGGTCGAAGGTCGGGCGGTCGCGCAGATCGACCGGGATCGCGGCCGCGTCCTCGGGTCGGCCCCGAAGCATCGCCCTGATGAGCGGCACGGCCGCGTCCAGGATCCGGCGAGCGGGGTCGTCCGCGGGTGCGTCGGCGCCCTGCACGACGGGCATCCGGAGCCGGGCTCGGAGGGTGCCGACGAACGCCTCCCCGTCCGGCTCCCACGCCGCCGCCACGATGCCATGGTCCGTGGCCGCCACACGGAACGGGACGCCGCCACCGTCGAGTGTCGCGGTCACCACGTGGTCGGACATATCGGGAGTGTGGCCCGGATCGGACGGCGTGTCGAACCCGTCGTCGGTATACTCCCGGTAAGTATGTCGACCCACTCGGCCACCCAGTCCAGTGCCGAGATCCAGCTGCCGATCGAGGGCATGACCTGTGCCTCGTGCGTCAACCGGATCGAGCGATTCCTGCGCGCAACCGAGGGAGTGGAGTCGGCCAGCGTGAACCTCGCGACCGAAGTCGCCACGATCCGCTACCTACCCGAGGTCGCCGGCCGCGACCAGCTCATCGGGGCCGTCGAGGCCGCCGGGTACGACGTTCGACCGGAGCTCGAACGGGTCGCCTCGGCGCCTGAGCCGTCCCTGGCAATCGCCCTCGTGTCCGGCGATGTGGATCGGGTCCGGGAGGCGCGCTCGACGCTTCGCCAGGCGTTCGCCTCGATCGGCGTGGCCGCCGCGATCATGATCGCCATGTTCGTCCCCCAGACGAGCATCCCGATGGAGACGATCAACTGGGTGGCCCTGGTCCCCGCCACGATCATCCAGGCGTGGGCCGGTGGCCGTTTCTACCGGGCGACGTGGCGCGCGGCTCGCCATGGGACCGCCAACATGGACACGCTGATCGCGGTCGGCACGACCGCCGCCTGGCTATACAGCGTCGGTGTCACGCTGTTCCCCGACGCGATCCACGAAGCCGGCCTCCACCCGGAGACGTACTTCGACGCCTCGACGATCATCCTCGGCCTCGTCCTGCTCGGTCGCTGGCTGGAGGGTCGGGCGAAATCGACCGCGACCGGGGCGATCCGCCGGCTGGCCGCTCTGCAGCCGTCGAGGGCACGACGGGTCGGGCCGGACGGCGAGGTCGACGTGCCGCTCGAGTCGATCGTGGTCGGCGACCTGCTCCGCGTGCGGCCGGGCGAGAAGATCCCGGTCGACGGGGTCGTCGTCGAAGGCGCCTCGGCGATCGACGCGAGCATGCTCACGGGCGAGCCGGTGCCGGTCGACGTGCTGCCGGGGAGCGAGGTGGTCGGCGCGACGCTCAATACGACCGGCACGTTCCTGGTGCGGGCCACGCGCGTCGGGCGTGACACCGCCCTCGCCCGGATCGTCGAGCTGGTCACCCGGGCGCAGGGAAGCAAGGCCCCGATCCAGCGCCTCGCCGATCGTGCGGCCGAGGTCTTCATCCCGCTGGTCCTGGTGGTGGCGGTCGCGACGTTCGTGGCCTGGTACCTCCTCGGCCCGGAACCGCGGGTGACGCTGGCCCTGACGGCATTCATCGGCGTCGTCGTCATCGCCTGCCCGTGCGCCATGGGCCTGGCGACGCCGACGGCGATCATGGTCGGCACCGGTCGTGGGGCCGAGGCGGGGATCCTGATCCGCGGCGGTGAGGCGCTCGAGATCGCCCATCGAGTGGACACGGTGGTCTTCGACAAGACCGGCACCCTGACGCTCGGGCGGCCGTCGGTGACCGGCATCGTCCCGGCGACCGGGTTCGACGCCCAGGCTGTCCTGGATCTGGCCGCGGCGGTCGAACGGGGGAGCGAACATCCGCTCGGCGCCGCGATCGTGGCGAGGGCGGCCGACCGCGCGATCGGGTCCCGTCAGGTCGAGGACTTCGAGGCGATCATCGGCGGCGGTGCACGTGGCCTCGTCGCCACCGAGGCCGGACCACGGCGCGTGATCGTAGGCAACCGGCGCCTGTTGCTGGCCGACGGGATCGATCTCGGCCCCGTGGGGGCGGCGCAAGACGCGGCCGCGGGGCTCGGCAGGACGACCGTGGTCGTGGCCGTCGACGGCCGGGCGGCCGGCCTGATCGAGATCGCCGACCCGGTCAAGGCCGAGTCGAGCGCCGCCGTTCGTGAGCTGACGGCTGCCGGGATCGAGGTCTGGCTGGTCACCGGCGACGGTCGCGCCACCGCCGACGCGATCGGTGCCCAGGTCGGCATCCCGGCCCACCGGGTCGTGGCCGAGGTCCTCCCTGCGGACAAGGCCGCGATCGTGGAGCGCCTCCAGTCGAGGGGCCGCACCGTGGCGATGGTCGGTGACGGGATCAACGACGCGCCGGCCCTCGCACGCGCCGACCTCGGTGTCGCGATCGGCACCGGCGCGGACGTCGCGATCGAGGCCGCCGGCGTCACGCTGATGGGCGGCGACCCGCGGGGTGTGGCCGCGGCGATCGGCCTGTCCCGCGCGACGATGACGATCGTCCGTCAGAACCTGTTCTGGGCGTTCGCCTACAACATCGTGCTCGTCCCGGTCGCGATGGGCGCGCTCGTCCCGGCCTTCGGTATCGGGCTGTCACCGGCGCTCGCCGCCGGCGCGATGGCCCTGTCCTCGGTTTCGGTCGTGGCGAACTCGCTCCGCCTTCGCTCGTTCGACTCGCGGCCCGAGGCCACGCATCGGATCGAACGGCGCGGACCCTTCGGTCGGCTTCGCGAGGCCTGGTTCCTCGGAGCGATCGCGCTGGCGGCACTCGGGCTGGCCGGCGGCGTGATGGCCGCGGACCGGGCGATCGAGGCGACCTCGCAGAACGTCGACGTCGTCGCCCGGGATCTGTCGTTCTCGCCGGCCGCGGTCAGGATCACGGCCGGACGGACGACCGTCGTGTCGTTCCGCAACGACGGCTCGATGTTCCACGACTGGGAGGTCGAGGGCGTCGCGAACGTCGATGCGGGAGCACGTCCCGGACAGACGCAGCGGATCCGCTTCACGATCGACGCTCCCGGTAGCTACCCCATCCGGTGCACGGTGCCCGGTCATGCCGCGGCCGGGATGGTCGGCACGCTGGTCGTCGAGGCTGCAGACTGATCTCCATGGCCAGTCGGTCGCGGATCGCGACGCCCGATGACGCGCGCGACCTACCGGGCGACTTCGCCCACCACGTGGCGATCGACGTTCGCTTCGCCGACACCGACGCCATGGGCCATGTCAACAACGCGGTCTACCTGACGTATTGCGAGATGGCCCGGATCCGGTACTGGAGCGACGTGACCGGCGAGCCGGTGGCGCCCGGCCACGAGGGCGCCGAGAGCCTGATCCTGGCCGAAGCGCGGATCACGTATCGCGCGCCGGTCTTCCACGGCGAGACCGTGACCGTCGAGACCCGTGCCACGCACATCGGAGGGACGTCGTTCACGCTCGAACATCGGCTGACCGCATGTGCCCCGAACGCCGGGGCGCGGCTCGTCGCGACAAGCGACTCGGTGATGGTCCGCTACGACTACGAGACCGAGCGCCCGGCACCACTCGGGCCACGGTTCATCGAGGCGATCGAGACGTTCGAGGGACGATCGCTGCGCTGAAAAACCCATGCACGAGACCCCTCAGTCGGCGATCGCTCGCAGGATCGTGACGGCGTTCTGGCCGCCGAACCCGAATCCGTCCACGGCGACGGTCTCGACCCTGGCCTCACGGGCCGTGAGCGGCACGTAGTCGAGGTCGCACTCGGGATCGGGCGTGCGCAGGTTCGCGGTCGGTGGGATGACCCCGTCCCGGATGGCCCCGATCCCGGCGAGCGCGCTGGCGATCCCGGCCGCGCCCACGAGATGGCCGATCATCGACTTCGGAGAGCTGATCGCGACCTTGTAGGCGTGGTCGCCGAAGGCCGACTTGATCGCGCGCGTCTCCGTCACGTCGTTGAGGGGCGTGGCCGTTCCGTGGGCGACGATGTAGTCGACCTCGTCGGGCGCGATCCCACTGTTGCGGAGCGCGTTCGTCATCGACCGCGCCTGGCCGCGGCCGGTGGGTTCCGGGGCGCTGATGTGGAAGGCATCGGCGGTGAGTGCGCCGCCGAGGACCTCGGCGATCGGCCGAGCGCCCCGGTTCTGCGCGTGCGCGAGCGACTCGATGATCACGATCCCGGCGCCCTCGCCGAGGACGAAGCCGTCGCGAGTCAGGTCGAACGGCCGCGACGCCGACTCGGGCTCGTCGTTGCGTTTCGAGAGCGCGGTCATGTTGGCCAGCGCCGCGACGCCCATCGGCCAGATCGGCGCCTCGGTGCCACCGGTCACGACCACGTCGCAGTCGCCATCTCGGATCAGGCGAAGGGCGTCGTGGAACGCGATGACCGAGGTGGCGCAGGCGGCGACCTGGGTGATGACCGGGCCGGTCAGGCCCCACTCCATCGACAGCATCGCGGCCGCCATCGAGCCAGAGAGCGCCGGCACCGCGAACGGCGATACGAACCGCGGTCCCTTCTGGTCGTGGACGTGGGTACCGTCGATGATCTGCTCGATCCCGCCGCCGCCCGTGTTGACGACGACACCGACACGGTCGCGCTGCTCCTGGCTCATCGCCGCGAAGTCGATCCCGGAATCGGCGACCGCCTCCTTGCCGGCGCCCATCGCGAGGTGGATGAACCGGCTCATCCGGCGGGCCATCTTGGGGTCCATGAATTTCGTGGGGTCGAAGTCAAGGACCTCGGCCGCGATCCGGACCTCGTGGTTCGATGCGTCGAAGCTCTGGATCGTGCGCGTGCCGGTAACGCCGGCCTGCAGGTTCGCCCAGTACGTCGGGAAGTCGTTGCCGATCGGCATGACCGCGCCGAGGCCGGTGATGACGGCCCGACGCGCGGGATCTCGCTCAGGCACGGGACATCATCATGGGCTCGGGCACGCCGCCGATTGTAGGCATTACCCGACGGCTCGGACCGTCAGTCCCCGTCGTAGCGCTTGAAGATGACGGCGCCGTTATGCCCACCGAGCCCGATGTTGTTCGACAACGCGTACCGGATCGGCAGGCCCTGGGTCTCGGCCGGTACCCACAGGTCGCAGTCCGGGTCGTAATCGCGGTAGTTGAGGGTGCCCGGGGCGCATTGTTCGGACACCGACATCACGGTCGCGAACGCCTCGAACGCACCGGCCGCACCCATCATGTGGCCGGTCATCGACTTGGTGGCGCTGATCGCGATCGACTTCGCGTCGCGCGCGGAGCGTTCCCCGAACACGGTCCAGATCGCCTCGGCCTCGCGCTTGTCGCCGAGCGGCGTGGACGTCCCGTGCGGATTGATCAGGTCGATCTCGTCGGCGGGCACGCCACGCCGCTCCAGCGCCATCTGCATCGCGCGGGCCGACCCGACGCCCGCGTCGATCGGCTGGACCATGTCCCAGCCGTCCGCCGCCGAGCCGTAGCCGACGACCTCCGCGTAGATGTGCGCCCCGCGCGCCTTGGCCAGTTCGAGATCCTCCAGGAACAGCGACGCCGCCCCCTCACCGAGGACGAACCCGTCGCGTGTGGCATCGAACGGCCTGGACACGGTATGCGGCGCTTCGCCCGGGCGCGGCAGCCCCATACCGCGCATGTTCGAGAACCCGGCGTGTGCCACCTCGAGCAGTGGCGCCTCCGTCGATCCGCTGATCACCGCGATGCAGTCGCCGCGACGGATCGCCTCGGCCGCCTCGCCGACGTTGTGCGTGCCGGTCGCGCAGGCCGACACCATGCAGACGTTGTGCCCGATGGCTCCAGTCTCGATCGCGATCATCCCCGAACAACTGTCGACCAGCGCGTTCGCGATGAACGTCGGGGCGACGGTCCGCGGCCCCCGCTCCTGGAGGGACGCAAAGTTGTCGATCATCAGTTGCTGGCCACCGGCGCCCGAGCCGAAGACCACGCCGACCTCGGTCCGGTTGTCGTCGGTCAGCTCGAAGCCCGAATCGCTCAGCGCCTGTTTCGCGGCCGCGACCCCGAAATGCAGGCTCGACTCGCTCCGTCGAGCGGCTTTCGGGTCCATCCACTCCTTCGCGTCGAAGTCGCGGACCTCACCGGCGACCTTGGCCTCGTACGGGGACGTGTCGAAGTAGGTGATCTGGTCGAGACCGGAATTGCCGTTGACGAGATTGGCCCAGGCCGTGGCCTTGTCATTGCCGACGGGGCTGATGACCCCGAGTCCGGTGACGACGACGCGGCGGTCGTAGTCGGGTCGACGCATGTGGGACGGTTCCTCCAGGAGTGGACGCGATCAGGCTGTGACGGCGGCGAGATCGAGCAGGCGATCGTGGGCGGCCGGGTCGTCGGCGGCGACGATCTCGGCTTCGGGAGCGATGCGTTTGATGAGTCCGGTGAGCACCTTGCCGGGCCCGACTTCGACGAACGTCGTCACGCCCGCGTCGGTCATCCGCTGCACGGCCCCGACCCAGTCGACGCCGGCCGTCAGGTGCTCGACGAGCTCGGCGCGGGCACCGTCGGCCGTCGTGATCGGGCGGGCGTCGGCATTCGCCAGCAGGATGGTCGATGGATCGCGGAACGCGACGTCGGCGAGCGCCTCGCGCATCCCCTCCGCGGCCTCGGCCATGAGCGGCGAGTGTGCCGCGACGCTGACCGGCAGCACGATGGCACGCTTCGCGCCGAGCTCCCGAGCGATCTCCGCGCCGGCCTCGATCGCGGCGCGCTCCCCTGACACGACGACCTGGCCCGGTGCGTTCCGGTTGGCGACGACGAAGATGCCGTGTTCTCCTGCCGCGGCGAGCAGCTCGTGGAGTCGCGCGTCATCGAGCCCGATGAGCGCGGCCATCGCGCCATCCCGTCCCTCGCCGGAGGCCTGCATCAAGGATCCCCGACGCCGGACGAGCCGGACCCCGTCCTCGAGCGAGACCACACCGGTTGCGACGAGCGCGGAGTACTGACCCATGGAGTGGCCGGCCGCGAATGACGGTGCCGGCGCTTCGAGACCGGCGGCGGCCCACCGATCGCGCATGCCCTCGAGGATCGCGATCGAGGCGGCCAACAAGGCGGGTTGGGCCTGCTCGGTGCGATCGAGGCGGTCGGCGGGGCCGTCCCACGCGAGCCGACTGATCGACTCGCCGAGGGCGGCGTCGGCTGCGGCCCAGACCGTCGCGGCAGCGGGCGAGGACGCGGCGAGTTCCCGGCCCATGCCCACCGACTGCGAGCCCTGGCCGGGGAAGACGAAGGCGAACGATGACATCGCCATCTAGCCTACGGGCAAGGGTTGCCGCGCTTGCCGATTCGCGTGCATGCTTGCATGCATGACCGATACACGGATCGCGCGCCCGACGACCCGTCCGGCACCGCGGCGGACGATCGCGCGCCGCTTCGAAGCGGACCTGTCGGCGCATGTCCTCGCGGCCGGGACGCGGCTGCCGAACGTGCGCCAGATCAGCGAGCGCGTGGCGATGGGGCGGGCCCTCTGGCGCGAGCTGGTCATCGGCTTTGCCAGCCAGCTCGGGGAGCTGCGCCTCGGGTTCACGCAGCTGGCTGCCCTCTACGTTCTCGCCGATGGCAGCACGCTGACGATCGGGGAGCTCGCCGAGTCGATCAATCGATCGCCGTCTGCGACCAGCCGGCTCATCGATGGCCTGGTCAAGCGACGGCTCGTCGAGCGACAGGCCGAAGAGGAGGACCGCCGGCAGAAGGTGCTGCGCCTGACGCCCCGCGGCCACGCCGTGCTGCGGGTGGTCGACCGCGCTCGCGCGGAGCAATTCCTCGCCGCCGTACGGCCGCTGCCTACGCCGGAGCGGTCGATCGTGGCCATGGGCGTCGCGGCACTGGCGACCCACGCGATCAGCCGCCGCGGTCGACTAATCCGAGCGACACGCGAACCGGGCACGTGATCCATCGAGGGCGGTAGGCTACGGCCCCCAGGAGGTATGTGGATGTTCCAGCTAGGTCAGCTCGCGGGTCGAGGGCTTGTCATCGAGCATCGCCATTCGGACGGGACGTGGGGTCGGATGGAAGCGCAGCGAGAGCACCACGACCCGGCTCAGCACGACCCCGAACAGGGGTGGCAGAACGGCCGGGTCTTCGTCTGCGAGGCCTGTGAGGAAGAGGTCCGCATCAGCTCGGAGCCTGAGTCCGATCCCCAGTCCCTCAACGAGGGTGTGTGACGGCCTGGTCGGCTCGGCCACAGAAGCGGCGGACGACGTCGTAGAGGACCGGTAGCCCGAACCGCAGCGCGTCGAGCGAGATCCGCTCGTCGACGCCATGGAAGCGCTCGAGAAAGCGTTCGTCCGGCTCCAGGCGGAACGGCGAGAAGCCGTAGGTCGGTGTCCCGACCATCGACGTCGCCTTGGCGTCGGTCGCGAATGGGGCCATCACCGGGAGCGGTACGCCGTCCGGGTCGTGATCGAGCAGGGTCGCGACCAACGTGTCCCATAGCGGCCCTTCGGCCGGCGCCTCGACCGGGTCACCCATGGCCAGGCGCTCGATGCGGCAGTCCGGGAACAGGTCGGGTCCGATCCGCTCCTCGACTTCCGTGAGCATGTCGCGCTCGGTCGTGCCGGGCAGGATGCGGCAGTCGACCTCGACGATCGCGTCGCCGGGGATCACGTTGTACTTGACGCCGGCCTCGATCACGTTCGGACTCAGGGTGTCGCGGATGAGGGCGCGCAGTGCTCTGGCGTACATCGGATCGCACAGGCCGTCGATCGCACGGTCCGTGGCGTCCGGCTCCAGGGTGCCGTTCGCGATCTGCCGCAGGATCGTCGCCGCCTCGCCGGGGAGTACCGCGGCCGCCGCCTCGAGGAACCGGGCCATGACCGGTGTCATGCGGATCGGGCCCGAGACGGCCAGCCGCTCCACGATCTGGGCGACACGGACCGCTGCGTTGTCGTCGCGCGGCATCGACCCGTGGCCCCACGTTCCGGAGACGTGGATCCGGTACGGGACGAAGCCCTTCTCGGCGACCTGGATCGGATAGAGGCGTCTGCCGGCGACGGTCACCGAGACGCCGCCGCATTCGTTGACGGCGCCGGCGGCCCGCAGCCAGTCGGGACGGTGGACCGCGAGCCAGCGCGCGCCCTCGATCGACCCCGCCTCCTCGTCCGCGGCGCAGGTGAACAGGACGTCCCGCGTGAGGCCGGGAATCGGGTCCCGGGCTGGGTCGCGGCCGGCACCTCGCGACTCGGCAACGAGCCGCTCGATGACGCCGAACTCGAGGGCGATCATGCCCTTCATGTCGACGGCGCCTCGACCGTAGACGTAGCCGTCGACGACGTCGGCCGCAAAGGGTTCATGGCTCCAGCGCTCGGGTGGCGCCGGAACGACATCGAGGTGGGACAGCAGCAGGAAGGGATCGCCGCCAGTTCCATCTCCGCGGAGCCGGGCATGTACCGAGCCACGACCAGGCATGGGCTCAACGACCTCTGGCTCGAGGCCCAGCGACCGGAGTCGTGCCTCGAGGTATCGGGCGACCCGCGACTCGCCGTCTGGCGCTGCGGGATCCGGCGGGTTGATCGACGGGATGCGGATGATGTCGCGCAGGGTCGCGACCACCGAATCGTGGGCGTCCGCCCAGACCTGTGTCGGCACCGCCGACGACGGCGTGTCCGCTGAGCTCGTCGTCATCCGCCCTGGGGGATGAGGAGGGCGACCACGATCCCGATGATGAACCCGGCCGACACGATCACGATGACCATCGCGATCAGGATCCGCCAGAGTCGACGCTCCTCGGCCTGCGCCGCGGCGATGTCGGGATCATTGCCGCCCGAGATGTAGGGCGCCTGTAGGCCTTTGGCGCGGGCTCGTTCGGCACGTGGCGAGTCGTACGCCAACGGGTCCGGTGGCGGTTCCTGTTGGGGCCTGGGAGGGCTCTCGGTCACGTGCCCATCATGCCCGCGCGGGGCACCCCTCGCTTGCATGACGGCCTAGCCGAGTGCCTGGCGGAGCGGCTCGGCGACCTCATGCGCCACTGCGTCGACTCCATCCGGACCCAGGTTGGGACGCATGCCCAGGATCACGTGGGTGGATCCGCGATCGACCGCTTGCTTCGCCTGGTCCAGTCCTTCGCGACGATCGTCGCGCGTCGCTCCCGTCGGGATCTGCGCCGCGAACTCGAAGGTCGCCGGGTCGCGTCCCGCTGCCTCGAGCGCCCGGAGCAAGGCGCCACGCCGGTCACTGAAATCCTCGAGCGTCGTCGGCCGGTTGTCGGCGACGGTGACCGCCGGCTGGACCCAGCCATCCGCGACGGCCGCGGCGAGGGCGATACCCCGCCGGCGTTGGCCCCCGAGCCAAAGCGGCGGGCCACCTGGCCTCTGCGGGGCCGGTTCGTTGGTAGCACCGTCCAGCGGGTAGAAACGATCGGGCCGCGTGACACCGGGTGGGGCCGCGGCTTCCTCGGACCAGAGCGCTCGCATGACGTGTACGGCCGACTCGAACCGGTCGAATCGCTCCGGCATCGGCGGCATCGGGATCCCGAATGGCACGTGCTCGCCCTCGTGCCAGCCGGCACCCAGCCCGAGGATGAACCGACCGCCGGTCGCGTGGTCCAGCACCGTCGCGGACTTCGCCAACACGGACGGGTGACGGAACGTGGCCGACAGCACGGCGTGTCCGACCCAGCGACCCGGGACGCGATGGACCAGTGTCGCCATCGCGGTGAGCGCCTCGAGGCTCTTGCCGTGGCGTTCCTGCGCGATGTCGGTGAGGTGGTCGTTCATCCAGACCGATTCGAAGACCTCGAACGCGCCGATCCGCGCCCACGTCGCATCGAGGGTCGCCCAGTCCACGGCCTGCGGTGACGTCTTGATCCCGATCGGGATGTGAGTGCGCCGCGTCATCGAGCCGGTCGGGTCCCCGTCAGGTTCGCGGCCATGCGTGTCCCGGTTGTCACCGCGCCGCGCGATGCGGAGCCCACGAGCGCTGCGTACTTCGCGAGCACCCCGCCGCCGTAATTCGGCTGGCGCGGCGACCAGCCGGCGAGGCGTCGCTCGATCTCGTCCGCGGGCACGACCAGGTCGAGTGCCTTGCGATCGACATCGATGACGATCTCGTCGCCTTCCTCGACGACGGCGAGCGGGCCGCCCAACGCGGCCTCGGGGGCGATGTGACCGATCATCAGGCCGTGCGTCCCGCCGGAGAAGCGACCGTCGGTGATGAGCGCGACCTCGTCGCCGAGGCCCTCGCCGACGAGGGCCGCCGTGACGCTGAGCATCTCCTGCATGCCAGGTCCGCCGACCGGCCCCTCGTACCGAATGACGACGACGTCGCCGGGCACGATCCGGCGCTCCTTGACCGCCTCGAAGCAGGCAGCCTCCGAATCGAACACGCGCGCGCGCCCGCGATGGAGCCGACGCTCGTGGCCGGCGAGCTTCACGACGCACCCGTCCGGCGCCAGCGTGCCGTGCAGGATCGTGAGCCCACCGGTCGGCTTGACCGGAGTCTCGATGGGCAGCACGACGCGCTGACCGTCGGTCGCCTTCGCGTCGGCGGCGATCTCCGCGATCGTCCGACCGTCGACGGTCGGTGCGCCGCCGTGCAGCAGCCCAGGCCGCTTGAGCAGCTCGCGCATGACCAGGCCGACGCCGCCAGCGTCGTACATGTCGGCCGCCGTGTACCGCCCGCCCGGGTGCATGTCGGCCACGATCGGCGTTCGGTCCGCGATGACGCCGAACGTGTCGATATCGAGGTCGATCCCGAATTCGTGGGCGATCGCCAGCAGGTGAAGGACGCCGTTCGTCGAACCGCCTGTCGCCGCGATACTTGCGATGCCGTTCTCGATCGCCTCCCGCGTGATGAAGGCCGACGGCCGGACGTCGCGGCGAACGAGATCCATGACGAGCTCGCCGGTCTGTCGAGCCGCGCCGTCCTTGTCCGGATCCTCGGCGGGGATGCCGTTGAGCCCGGCCGGCGAGATCCCCATGAACTCCATCACCGTGGACATCGTGTTGGCCGTGTACTGGCCGCCGCAGGCGCCCGGGCCCGGGCACGACACGTTCTCGATCTCGTATAGCTCGTCGAGGGTGATCTTGCCCGCGCGATACGCCCCGATCGCCTCGAACACCGTCACGACCGTGGCGTTGCGCTGGCCCTTGTAGACGCCCGGATAGATCGTGCCGTTGTAGAGGATCACGCCCGGCACATCAAGCCTGCCGAGCGCCATGGCGGCACCCGGGATCGTCTTGTCGCAGCCGACCAGGCACACGACCCCATCGAGTAGGTGGCCGCGGACGACGAGCTCGATCGAGTCGGCGACGACCTCGCGGCTCACCAGCGATGCTTTCATCCCCTCGGTGCCCATCGAGACGCCGTCGCTCACCGCGATCGTGTTGAATTCCATGGGAGTGCCACCCGACGCCCGGATGCCCTCCTTGACATGCTCCGCCAGTCGCCGCTGGTTGTAGTTGCAGGGCATCGTCTCGATCCACGTCGTCGCGACGCCGATCAGCGGCCTGGCGAGGTCGTCGTCCGTGAAGCCGATCGCCTTGAGCATGGCCCGGGCAGCGGCTCGGTCGGGGCCGTCGGTCAGGGCGGCCGAATGGCGCTTGGCGGGGTCGGTCGGTCGCTGATAGGGATGCGTGCTCGTGGCGGGCGCTGGCGAATCGGGCATGGCGTGCAGTGTAGGGCGAGCCCCTCAGGCCACGTCCTGACCGTCCGAGGCGAGGCGTTGGCTCGCCACAGCCATTGCGGCCGCATGACTCGCAGCATGGCCAGTCACGGCCTCGAGGAATGACTCACGATCCATGCGCAGCGCAGCGACGGGTCCGATCGCGCGGACGGACGCGGTACGTGGGACGTCATGGATCAGCGCGATCTCGCCGATCCCGTGCCCCTTGCCAAGGGTTCGAAGCACACGGTCGCCCTGCATGATCTCGACGGCGCCATCGTCGAGGAGCAGGTAGTCCTCGCCTACCTCCCCTTCCCGGATCAGCCATGCGCCCGCGTCGAACCGAACGGGGACCAGGGTCGCAGCCAGGTGTTCGATGGTAGCCAGTGAGAGCGGCGTGAAGAGCGGCTGCTCGCGCAACAGCTCGACCCGCCGGGCGGCCGCCGGCCCTCCCTCATCCAGGTTCCTATTGGCGAGTGCCAGTGCGACGGCAATGATCGGCAGGATCGCACCCGTCAACAGCAATGCGCCCTGCACGCCGGCACCGGCGATCAGGAGCGGGGCGACGAGCCCGCCGAGTGCAGGACCGAGATTCGCGACGCCATCGATCAGTCCGAGCATCGCGACGCGAGCCGCGTTCGGCGTCGTGCGTTGTACGAGCGTGTAACCCGAGACATCGAGAAAGGCGTTGCTGAGCCCGATAGCGAGCATCGCCAGGATGGCTACCGTCGGGCTCGCGACCAAGCCGATCAGCGCGATCGGCGCACCCCAGCCCATGAGCGCGACGATGAACGCGGGTCCGAGTCGCGCCCGACCAGCTAGGGCGATCGACGCCCCGGCGCCGACCAAGCCGCCGAGGCCCATCGCCGCGTTGAGGGTGCCGACCCCAGGTTCCCCCATTCCGAGGAGCTCGATCGCCGCCACGACGATGAGCACGGTGAGCAGACCACGGACGAAGGTCTGCACGCCGAAGCCGACAAGCACCAGCCGAGGTCCTGGCAGCCTGCCGATCCACCGCGTCCCTCCAAGGAACTCCTCGAGCACCGCGCCCGGGCCTGCGATCCGGTCCCGATGTCCGACCGTGGCGATATGGGCGCGGGCGATCGCCAGGTTCCCGACGACGTAGAGCGCGACGACGGCCACGATCGCGCCGATCGGACCTGTCCAGACCAGGAGGAGGCTGGCGATCGCCGGGCCGACGAACGTCCCGAGGCCTTCCGCGGCGCTCGAGGTCACGTTCGCCGCCACGAGTTGCCCCGGGGTGCGGGCACATGCCGGCAGCAGTCCCATGTGGAGCGGGCGGGTGAACGCGCCGAAACCAGCCTCCAGCCCGACCATCAGCGCCAGGGCGGCAAACGGCGCATCCGTCACGACCACGCCGGCCACCGCGACCGCAGCAACGGCCCGGGCGGCGTTGATCGCGCGCAGGACCGCGAGCGCCGGCCAACGCGACGTCGGCACACCGGCGAATGGCGCCAGGATGGCGGGCGTCAGATAGCGGACGACACCGAGGATCGCGACCGCCACCGGACCGCCACGGTCATATGCGATGACCAGGGTCGTGATCAGCAGGGTCCATTTCCCGGCGACCACCGCGAACCAGGCCACGAGGAGTCGGCGCACCGCCTCCTCCGCCATCGCGGTCGCGACGGCGCCGACCGCCGGTTTGAGGCGGCTCGGGAGCCAGGCGGGCATCGGGAAAGCATAGCCAGCGAGAGCGCCGGCGTAGCGCCAGATCGAACGTCGCGCGGAGCGCGTGTATGCTGCGGCCAGCCGGGTTCAGGGGCGGAGTTGGAGGGACGCCGAGACGATGGATCAGAAGCTGGAGTTGCTCAAACGGACCCCACTCCTCGCAGGACTGAATGAGCACGACCTCGGGGAGGTCAGTCGACTCGCTGACGAGGTCGATGTCCCGGCAGGAAAGGTCCTAACGAAGGAGGGCGATCCGGGCCGCGAGTTCTTCATGATCGTGGACGGCGCTGTCCGGATCGAACGCGGTGGACAGTTCATCCGGACCATAGGACCAGGCGACTTCTTTGGCGACATCGCCCTCGTGGTGGAGCGACCGCGAATGGCCACGGCTACCGCCGACGCGGACAGCCAGCTGCTCGTTGTGGGCCATCGGGAGTTCCACTCGTTGATGGACCGGTTCCCGTCCATCCGGATCTGTGTGCTCGAATCGATCGCGCATCGTCTCGCGGACTTGGAGCCAGACTGGCCGCATTGATCGTCGATGTGGCTAGCGGAGGCATGCTCCGGTGGCGACCGCCCTGGTCCGGCCGATCGCCGGCTCGATCTTGTTCCGCACTGAGGTCGGGCTGAGCGCGTAGCCGACGTCCGGGTCCGTCCGAGCTTCGGCGAAGACGAGGCCACCGATCGTCCCGTTGCGCAGCACGAAGGGTCCGCCGCTGTCGCCCCGGTCGATCTGGGCGCGCAGCTCGAGGATGTCGCGATCGACCCGCGCCTGGCCATAGATGTCGCGCCCGATCGCGTCGTACGCACCGGTCACGGCGGCCGGCACGATCGTCAGGTGCCCGCCACCCGGGTAGCCCAGGGCGGCCCCGACCGTGCCCCGGTCGGGATCCCTGCCTGCGAACTCGAGCGGCACGGCGCGCAGGTCCGGGGCGAACAGCACGGCGACGTCGAGCGACGGGTCGAAGAGCACGACACGCCCATCGACGCGTTCGCGATCGATGCTCGAGATGTAGACGAACCCCTCGCGGACGCCCGCTACGACGTGTGCATTCGTTACGACGTACCCGTCGGCGACCACGACGCCGCTCCCGGAGGCGGCAAAGCCACAGACCGCTGCCCAGACGCGGACGGTGCTCGCTTCGGCGAGCTTGGCGATGGCCTGTGCCGCCTTGTCGGTGGGGCGGTCGACCGGCGCTCGAGGTAGCGGCTCGAACCCGACGAAGACGTCCGGCAAACCAGAGGCGTCGAGCAGGTGACCCAGCTCTGTCGCGATCTCGGCGGGAGGCGGCAGGATGCCGTTGAGCGTCCGCACCGTCGTCGATGTCTGCGCCGCCTCGGTCAGCCGGGGCACAGGGCCGATGGCGAGGAGGCCGCCGGCCAGCCAGATGATCAGCAGCGCCTGGGCCGCCCCGGTCACGCCGCCCGCGACCCGGTCGGCGGCACCGAGGAAGCCGGTCCCCAGCAGTCCCGTGACCGACCGGCCCACGGCGGACCCGACGCCTTCCCCGGCGCCGATGGCTGCCAGTAGGCCGGCCAGGACGACGTATGGCCGGATCCCGGCAGGCACCGCGTCGAGTGGATCGACGAGGAGTGGCAGGGCGAGCACCGCGAGGGTGCCACCGCCGACGGCTCCGAGCAATCCGCCGATCTGTGGCAGGGCCCCGGAGCGGAAACCGAGGATGATCGCGAGGACCACGAGCGTGACGGCGACGAGGTCGAGCGGGTTCACCGGCCGATCGTCGCACAGGGGTCATGAGAACGCCCCGGACGCGTCGTCCGGAGCGTCAATGGTCGCGGTCTCACGCGAGGTCAGCTCACGGTGACCTGGATCGGCGCGGCGAGTCCGCCCGAGTCGGCGATCGTGTAGGTGCCGGGAGGGACGTTCGGGATCTCGAACTCCGTCTTGTGCTGTTCGGCGATGGCGATGCAGACGATCTCTTCCGGGCCGTGGCCTTCGCGAAGCGTGATCGTGTAGGTGCCGGAGCCCTGGGCGACCTCGATGGAGTCGAGCACGTTGCACGGCTCGACGCCGCTGGTCCACGTGGCGGTCACGATGATCGTGGACCCGTCGACGCGCGCCGCGAGGCTGTCGGCAGCGACTGGATGGACATCCAGCTGGCCGGGCTTCGGGACGACGAACTTGCCACCCGGGTCTGGGATCTGGCCGGCCCCGTCGCTCGGTGGGGCGGTGACGGGCGCGTCCGGCGAGGGCTCGGCCGGGCCGGCCGACGGCGCTGAGCTCGGAGGTGTGCTCGGTTGCGTGCTCGGTGCCGCGGCACTCGAACAGGCGGCGAGGAACAGGGCCATGGATAGCAGGCTGGTGGCGAAGCGGCCGGTCGGTAGAGGGGCGTTCATGCCGCGGGAGACGACCGACGATCCCGGATGGTTCCAGGACGGCGGGACGACGAACGAGCATCGTCGACGCATGTCCATCCTCGAACGAGCGTTCGTCCGTGGCCGGGCGCAGGCGGTTCGCTCGATGTTCGGGTCGAGGCGATCTCCGGATCGACCGATACGTGGATTCCATCGCCATGACCCGTCCCGCCCGACACGCCGCCATCCGACCATTCTGCGTAACGCACTCGGCAGTCGAGCTGCATCGACGACACGGCCCGACCCCATTCCTCGGTTGTGCGGTCTGCGTTCGCCGCTCGATGCACAGTCGAGGCGAGCCGAACTGGGTTTCACCGCGCCTCGGCTAGGCCGAACTCGTGGTTGCCTCCGAAGGCGGACCGAGCCCAAGGTTTCCTGCCAAATGTGCATGTGGTGAACCTTCGGCCGACTATTCCTCTGTGGCCGGACAGGCACGTGCATGATGATGCAGTGACCTGATCGATCACTTCAGGCTCGGGGGTCTGGTTGCTGCATAGCGATGCAGTAACCCGGGCATCGCGGGGATCGAATCCTGCCTAAGGTGCATGTGGTGAACTTTTGGCCCAGGAAATCGCCACGCGCGTGGGCCGGAGCGGCAACCGAAGCTAGGTCCGCGTCTCGATCCGCGGGGGATGCACAGCCTCCCACGCCGCGATCTCGGGTTCCTTCGAGAGCAGGTAGCCGAGTTCGTCAGTGCCCGCGAGGAGCATCCGTTTGGCGAACGGGTCGATCTCGAAGTCGATCGTCGAGCCGTCCGGCAACAGCACGCCTTCCTCCGCCAGGTCGACGGTCAGCTGGGCGTCTGGATCCCGCTCGATCAGCTCCCGTAGCCGTTGGTGGACGGACGGCGAGACGACGATCGGTAGCAGTCCGTTCTTGAGGCTGTTGCCCCGGAAGATGTCCGCGAAGCTCGTCGAGAGGATCGCCCGCACGCCCCACGACGTGAGCGCCCAAGGCGCGTGTTCGCGCGACGAGCCCGAGCCGAAGTTGTCGCCGACAAGCAGGATCTGCCGCCCGGTCATGCCCGGCTGATCGAGGACGAACGGCGGATCCTTCAGCGAGCCGTCCTCCTCGAACCGCCAGTCGCGGAACAGCGCATCGGCGAGGCCCGCCTTGTCGGTCACCTTCAGGTAGCGCGCGGGAACGATCTGGTCGGTATCGACGTTGTCCGCGTCGATCGGCACGACTTTGCTGGTGAAGATCCGGAACGGCTCCGCCACGATCAGCGGCCGCCGACGGCGGCCAGCGACTCGATCCCCGGCAGGGTCCGCGGGTCGGTGACGACCCCGGTCATCGCCGAGGCCGCCGCGGTCAGCGGCGAGGCCAGGAACGTCCGGCCACCCTTTCCCTGCCGACCCTCGAAGTTGCGGTTCGACGTGCTCACCGAATACTGGCCAGGCGACAGCTGATCGCCGTTCATCGCGATGCACATCGAGCAGCCGGACTCGCGCCAATCGGCCCCCGCGGCCTTGAAGACGTCGGCCAGGCCCTCGCGCTCGGCTTCGCGCTTAACCTCGTCGCTGCCCGGCGTGACCATGAGCCGGACCCCGTCGGCCACGCGCCGGTCCTTCAGCGCCGCGGCCGCCAACCGCAGGTCGCTGATGCGGCCGTTCGTGCAGGACCCGACGAAGACGACATCGACTTTCTGGCCGATGATCGGTTGCCCGGGCCGGAGGTCCATGTAGGCCAGCGCATGCTCCAGGGCGCGTCGGGCCGACGGGTCCTGCTCGTCAGCCGGTGACGGGACGCTGGAGGTGATCGGGATGCCCATGCCCGGGTTCGTGCCGTAGGTGATCATCGGCTCGAGGCCATCGGCATCGATCGTGACCGACCGGTCGAACGTCGCATCGTCGTCGGTCGGCAGGCGGCGCCACCGTTCGACCGCCCCGTCCCAGTCGGCGCCCTTGGGCGCGTGTGGCCTGCCCGCGATGTACTCGAAGGTCGTGTCGTCCGGGGCGATCAGCCCGGCTCGCGCGCCGCCCTCGATCGACATGTTGCAGACCGTCATGCGCTGCTCCATGGTCAGCGCCCGGATCGCCTCCCCGCGGTATTCGAAGACGTGGCCCGTCCCGCCGCCGACCCCGATCCGGGCGAGCAGCGCCAGGATGATGTCCTTCGCGGAGACGCCCGGCGCGAGGCGCCCGTCGACGCGGACCTCGTAGGTCTTCGGCCGCCGCTGGAGCAGCGACTGCGTCGCGAGGACCATCTCGACCTCGCTGGTCCCGATCCCGAACGCCAGCGCCCCGAAGGCGCCGTGGGTCGACGTGTGCGAATCGCCGCAGACGATCGTCATCCCGGGCTGCGTCAGGCCGAGCTGTGGACCGATGACGTGCACGATCCCTTGGCTGGGCGACCCGATGCCGTGCAGCGGGATCCTAAAGTCGGCGCAGTTCTGCTCGAGCTGGTTGATCTGGGCCGCGGCCTGCAGGTCGAGCATCGGCAGGTTCCGCGGTGTCGTCGGGATCGAGTGATCGGCCGTCGCGACGGTCTGGCCTGGCCGTCGAACGGCGAGGCCGCGCTCGCGGAGGCCCGTGAACGCCTGGGGCGAGGTGACCTCGTGGATCAGGTGCAGGTCGATAGCAAGCACGGTCGGCGCCCCGGGGTCGTCCGCAACGACGTGGTCGGCCCAGATCTTGTCGACGATCGTGCGCGGTCGTGGTGTCTCGTTCGGAGTTGGCGAGGTCATGACGGGGCGGTCTCCGGGTCTGGTCGTGCGGTCGGAGAGGGTAGCAGAGGTCGCCCGCGCAGCCCTATGGCCCGTACGGCCGCACCGTACGTCCTAGGTGCAGCGGTACCTCTTGCGTGGTGCGGTGCCGTCGGGTCGGGGGTACAAGTCCCATATCGGTCACGCCATCCAACGGCGTCTCGTTGCCGATCCGGCTCCGGGGAAGGGGGTCCGCGGCCTCAGCGCGAATATGGCGCGATTCGACGTCCACTCGACCGTCCCCAGCCGAATCGTCCGATCTGCGATCCGTAGTCGGGCGCTGCCCGTCGCTGCCCGGATCTGGGCTTTCACCGCCGTCCTTGCGATCGCGGCGTTCGTCATCTACCTGACGCAGCTCCACGAGCGGCCAACGCCACCGGTCACCCTGACCGTTCTGTGGCCGGTCATCGCGGCGGCTTTCGCGCTGGCGGAACTGAAGGTCGTCCAGGTCCATTTCCGTCGTGAGACGCATTCGTTCTCGCTGAGCGAGTTCCCGGCCGTCATCGGCTTCTTCTTCCTGTCGCCGACCGATTACCTGATCGCCGTGCTGGTCGGTTCGACCGTCGCGTTCGTGATCGGGCGTCCGCGCTTGATCAAGCTCGTGTTCAACCTCGTGAACTTCATGCTCGTCGCCGTCGTCGAGCTGACGATCCTCTACGCCATCGCCGAGATGGGTGGGGCGCCGCATGTCCGGGACTGGGTGGCGGCGTTCGCGGCGACGCTCGCCGCGGCCATCCTGAGCGCCCTGACCATCGCCACGGTCATCACGCTATCCGGCGGTGCGCCCCAGTTCGAAAAGCTCCCCGAGATGATCCAGTTCGGGACCATGGTGGCATTCGCCAATACGAGCCTCGCCTTGCTCGCGGTGTCGATCCTGTGGGTCGACCCGCTGCTCCTCTGGCTCCTGGCCCTGCCGCTCATCATCGTGTTCCTCGCCTACCAGGCCTACGTGTCGGAGCGCGAGAAACACGAACGGTTGGAGCTGCTCTACCAGTCCTCGCGGATCCTCCAGCACTCGCCCGAGCTCGACTCCACCCTGGTCGCATTGCTCGGCCACGCCCGGACGATGTTCCGGGCGGAGATCGCAGAGATCATCCTGTACCCACGCGGGACTGACGTCGGCGCCCTGCGGACCACCTCGCGGCACGAGGGTGACCCCGAGGTGATGGTCCCGATGAGCGACCTGCGGGCCGACCCGATCCACGACGCGGTCGTCCACGCACGAGGGCCGTTCTTCCTGGCCACCCCCGACGGTGCCGCCCACGGCCAGAGCGACATGGTCAGCCCGCTCCGCGGCGAGTCGGATCTCATCGGCTCGCTCCGGATCTCGAATCGCCTCACCGAGGGCACGACGTTCACGGACGACGATCTCCGTCTGCTGGAAACGCTCGCGAACCAGGCCGCCGTGGCGCTCGAGAACGGCCACCTCGAACAGTCGCTGGCCGAGCTGTCCCGGCTCAAGGAGGAGCTTCGGTTCCAGGCCTATCACGACCCGCTCACCGGCCTCGCGAACCGGACGTTGTTCCTGGAGCGCGCCGAGCAGCAGCTCGATCGAGTCATTCCGGACGGGATGCCGGTGCTGCTGTTCCTCGACCTCGACGACTTCAAGGTCGTCAACGACACCCTCGGCCACGCTGTCGGCGACCGACTCCTGGTCGACGTCGCGGACCGCCTGCGGGACGTGCTCCGTCCCGGTGATGTCGCGGCACGACTCGGCGGTGACGAGTTCGCCGTACTCCTCGATGACGGCCCCGAGCTCCAGCAGGCTGTCAGCGTCGCCGACCGCATCATCGACACACTCCGCGCGCCGTTCCTGATCCAGGGCCAGGAGATCACCGTCGGCGCGAGCATCGGCGTGGCTGCCGCCCGGACGGGTACGGAAGCCGCTCACGAACTCCTGCGCAACGCGGACGTCGCGATGTACAAGGCGAAGGGCTCGGGCAAGAACCGCGTGTCGGTCTTCGAACCGACCATGCACGCGGCGATCGTCGCCCGACATGCCCTCAGCGCGGAGCTGTCGCGCAGCCTCGGGCGCGGCGAGCTGGTCGTCTTCTTCCAGCCGATCGTCGCCATCCGCGGCCTGGTCGTGACGGGCTTCGAGGCACTCGTCCGCTGGCGCCATCCGACCCGTGGCCTGATCAATCCGGCCGAGTTCATCCCGCTGGCTGAGGAGATCGGCGTCATCACCGCGCTCGGGCGATACGTCCTCGAGGAAGCGTGCCGCCAGGCGGCGCTGTGGGCGCCCCACGCGGATCCGGATCGACCACTGAGCATCGCGGTCAACCTTGCAGCGCAGCAGCTGCAGGAGACCGACTTCGTCAGCGAGTTGCGGGCGATCGTCGACGCGAGCGGGATCCACCCCGAGCAGCTCGTGCTGGAGATGACGGAAACGGTGATGTTCCACGAGACGGCGATGACCCTCGCTCGCCTGGAGACGATCCGGAATCTCGGCGTGCGAATCGCGATTGACGACTTCGGGACCGGGTACTCGTCGCTCGGGTACCTGCGACGCTTCCGGGTCGACATCCTCAAGATCGCGCGCGAGTTCGTCGCCCCGGCCGACCACTCGGACGAATGGGCGTTCGCAAGCGCCATCGTGGCCCTCGGACGGACGCTTGGGTTGACGATCGTCGCAGAGGGGATCGAGTCGACCGGTCAGCTCGAGCGGTTGCGCGCCCTCGGATGCGAGCTCGGCCAGGGCTACCTCTTCGGGCGACCATCAGACGCCGAGGCGACGTACGCCTTCCTTGCTGATGGCGGAGCGCGCCGGCGCCTAAGAGTGCTCGACGGGGTCGTTGTCGATCCGAGAGCCGACGATCGCCCGATCGTCATCGGTCACGTGTCTGCCTGAGTTCTGTGTAGGAGTGTCGTGCGGTGTTCATCCTCTACTCGGTCGTGATCGGCGTCGCTCTCGGGTTCCTGACAGGGGGACGAGCCACCGGTCTCGGGGACCTGCGGATCCGGTGGCCATGGGCCATCGGCGCTGGGCTCGTCGTACAGATCGCGCTCTTCTCCACCCCGCTCAACGATCGGGTCGGCGACCTCGGCCCGGTGATCTACGTCGCCTCGACCGCAATCGTCGTCGCTGCGATTCTCGTCAATCGGCGGATCGTTGGGATGCCCGTCATCGCACTGGGCGCACTGTCGAACCTGGCAGCGATCATCACCAACGGCGGGTACATGCCGGCCGATGTCGGTGCGATGGCGACTCTCGGCCGCAGGTCGATCGGTACCTATTCCAACAGCGCGCTGCTGGACGAACCGGCGCTGAAGCCATTGACCGACATCTTCGCGCTACCGACATGGGTGCCGTTCGCCAATGTCTTCAGCATCGGCGACGTCATCATCGGCATCGGGGTGGTGACCGTGATCGTGGCGGCGATGCGCTCCACTCCTGGTTCGGCATCCAACGCAGTCGCTGATCCCGCCTGAGTTTCGGCCTGACCTTGCCGCTCGACGGTGCCAGCGTGCACTGACCCGAAGGCTGTGGTCGATGAGTACCGACGGGTCATGTGCCCCGGTACCGTCAGTCGGTACGTTCCGATCGAGCGGCACTCTGTCTCTCCGCTCGAACGGTCGTCCAGGGCAAACCCGTCGCGAGGCGGGGACGCAAAACCAGGGATCTCTCCGAGACCGCCCGGTTGCCGCCGCCAGAGCGCCACGTCCTTCTCATGAAGGGAGCAACGTCGTGAAGGCGAACCTGGCGCGCTTCACCTGGGCATTGACGCTTCTCGCGTTCATGGCCCTCTCGATCGGCGCAGGGATGCGGTGGTGGGATTAGCCATGAAGACCACCGTGAAGGGACAGGCGTTCCGCCTCATCCTCGCCCTGATGACCCTCGCAAGCTCCGCCCTCGTGATCGAGGCCGGCCAGCGCTGGCACTAATCCGGTCCTGGTCTTGCGGATGAAGGCCGCCGGCGATCCGCCGGCGGCCTTCGACTGTCCGGCGATTCGTCATGGGGACCCCCAGTACCACGGTGCACGTAGGCGACACCCAGGATCCGGGCGTATAACGGCGCGACCCGAACCGCCGTCCCAGTCCGGAGGAATCCACGATCAGCCAGGCCGGTGTCCCGAGCCCCGACGGTCGCGAATCCGACGAAGTCATCTTCGACGGGTCGACCGACCTGCGCGTGGTCCGCCTGCGCCTGTTCCTCGCCCTCGTCACGATGTTCACGATCCCGGTCGCCCTCGGCTCGCCGGTGATCTACGTGCTGACGATCGGCCACGGCGCGTCGGTGCTGATGCCGATGCTCGGGATCACCGTCCTGGCCGTGGCCATGGGCGCCCTGACGGTGTGGCTGGCCCGGCGCATCCTCGAGCCTGCCGACCGGCTCGACCGAGCGCGGGTCGTCCTCGAGGACGCGTACGCGCGCGCACGTGCCGAATCCCTCCGCGACGCCCTGACCGGTCTCGGCAACCACCGCGCCTTCCAGGAAGAGCTCGAACGCCAGTGGCTCGGCTCGGCGCGATACAACAGCCGGCTCGCCCTGGCCATCCTCGACCTCGACGATTTCGGCAAGGTCAACGAAGACGAAGGGCACGCCGCCGGCGACCAGGTCCTCGTCGGGATCGCCGGCCTGCTGACCGCCGGTCTCCGGCGCACCGACCAGGTCTTCCGCATCGGCGGTGACGAGTTCGCGGTATTGCTACCCGGCGTCGATGCCGACGGCGCCTACCTCGTCATCCGGCGGATCCTGGCAACAGCGCTCGAGCGACAGGTCGAGGGTCGACGCCGGCTCCAGGACCAGACAGGGCGCGCCGGCGCGTGGTCGTTCACCGCCGGCATCTCGAGCGTGCCGGGTACCGCGTCGGATCGGGCGACCCTCTATCGCGAGGCGGAGGCGGCGCTCCTGTTCGGCAAGAAACACGGCCGGACCTACGTCTCGATGTTCGAGCCGGAGCGGCACATCTCGGGGGCGATCGATCGGCCCATGGCCGGCCGCGGTAGCGAGGTGTCGCGGGTTGCTGCGGCTGGCG
>JBIOWA010000194.1:0-5153 GCA_044868045.1 Candidatus Limnocylindrales bacterium | reverse complement strand
CGGTCATCCCTCGCGGCGCGGACGCAGCATCGGCGGCATCGGTGATCCCTCGCGGCACGGACGAGCTGGCATCTCCGCCGCGGTTCGAGTAGTCCCCAGGCCCAAACAGAACGGAATATGCAGCCGGATGGCATAGGCGCAACACCCTTTCTCCGGACAGCGACAGATGAACAGCCGCAGTGATCTGGGCGGCGAACCGTCCCGGCGATCCGAACCGGTGATCCGCCCGAGCGGGCCGACGGAGACGATGCACAATACTTGTGCAAAGAACTTGTGCATGCTAGCGTGCACGCATGGACGCCGCGAACGGAACCCCGATCACCAGCCTCCGCCTCGATCCCGCTGCCCTTCGAGTCCTTGCCCACCCGCTCCGATCGAGGCTGCTCACGGCGCTGCGATCGGGCGGTCCGGCTACGGCGACGTCCCTCGCCCAGGCCCTCGGCACCAACACGGGGGCGACGAGCTACCACCTGCGACGACTGGCGGGGGTCGGCCTCGTGGCCGACACGGAAGGCGGCAAGGGTCGCGAGCGTCGGTGGCGCGCCAGCACTGACGCCCATGAATGGACGGAACGCGACGTCGCCGACGACCCGGAGGCGGCCGCCGCGAGCGACTGGCTGAAGCGCCACTACCTGCGCACATTCATCGACCGATACGAGCACTGGCTCGACACGGCCGAGACCTGGCCGATCGACTGGCGGACCGCCGCCGAGTCCGGCGATTCCGTCCTCCATGTCACACCCGACGACCTGGCCGGATTCCAGCGGGCGCTGCTCGAGCTGCTCGACCGATTTCGCCAGCGCTCCGCCGATGCGCCCGACGCCCGCCGAGTCGAGTTCTTCTACCACGCGTTCCCCAGCGAAGACGGCGCGCGATGAGCCCTCTCGATCTGCGCTCGATCCGCTGGCGCTACCTGACGCTCATCGGGCTCCGCTGGCTGCCGACCGGGTTCCTCATCCCGGTCGTCGCGCTCGTGCCGTTGTCGCGCGGCTTGACGCTGACCGAGATCGGCGTGGTGTTCTCGGTGGTCGGGATCGTGGTCCTCGTCCTCGAGCTCCCTACCGGCGGCCTCTCGGACTCGCTCGGGCGGCGGCCGGTCCTGATCGCCGCGAGCGGGCTCTCGATCCTGTCGCTCGGGCTGTTCACGGTCGCCGACTCGTTCGGCCTCTTCCTCACCGCGATGGCGATCCAGGGGGTCTTTCGGGCACTCGATAGCGGGCCGCTCGAGGCCTGGTACGTCGACCACACGCTGCATGCCGATCCCGAGGCGTCCATCGAGCGTGGGCTGAGCTACGGGAGCTCGATCCTGGGCGTCGCGATCGCATCGGGGGCCCTGCTGTCGGGCGGGCTGGTGGCGCTGCATCCGATCGCGTGGATCGACGCACTGACGCTGCCGCTGCTCGTCGCGCTCGCGCTGGGTGTCGTCAACCTCGGCGCGATCGTGACGCTGCTGTCGGAAGCGCCCCGGGCGCGCGATCCCAGGGCGGTGGCTCGTTCCGTCCGCGCCGTTCCCGGGGTGGTGGCGGAAGGCCTCGGTTTGCTACGTGGGTCACGGGTGCTCGCCGCGCTGGTCGCCGTCGAGGTGTTCTGGGGCTTCTCGATGGTCACGTTCGAGACGTTCTTCCCGATCCGGCTGTCCGGGCTTGTCGGTGGGGAGAACGCCGCGGCGGCGATCATGGGCCCGGTCGGTTCAGCGGCCTGGCTCGCCGCCGCGGGAGGCGCCGGCGGGGTGCTGATGCTGAGCCGACGGCTCGGTGTCGCGCGCTCGGCGGCGCTCCTGCGCGTCACGCAGGGCGCCACGATCGTGTTCATGGGCCTCGTCACGGGCGTGGCCGGGGTCGTTGCCGCATACCTCGCCTGCTACGTGGCTCACGGCGCGTCGAACCCGCTGCACACGACGCTCCTCCATCGACAGGTGGACAGCGCCCATCGGACGACGGTCCTGTCGATGAACTCGATGGTCTCGATGCCGGCCTTCGCGGTCGGTGGCGTCCTGCTGGCGGCCCTCGCCGATGCGACGTCGCTCCCGACGGCCATCGTGGTCGGTGGCGTGATCTGCGCGATCGCGGCCCCGCTGTACCTGCCGGCATGGCGGGCAGAGCGCGCCGGTCGGGTGTCCTGGGCAGTGGAACCGGCCGTAGACTCGCAGGGTGTCTGAGGCCTCCGTCCAGGTCGAGCGGTTCTCCGATGCCCAGGCTTTCCTCGATGCGGCCGGCCCGTTCCTGGCCGAGCGCGAGGCCGAGCACAACCTGCTGTTCGGGATCGCCGCGACGCTGATCGTCGACCCGGAGCGCTATCTGGATCAGCCGTACCTCGCCGCTGTCAGGCGCGACGACGACGTCGTGGCCTCGGCACTTATGACACCGCCGTTCAACGTTGTCCTTTCCAGCACCGAAGATCCGGACGCCATCGCAGCACTGGGACACGACCTCGGCCGGAATCGGCTCCTCGTTCCGGGTGTCACGGCCCCAGTCGAGATCGCCCGCCGGTTCGCCGAGCTGTGGGCCGAACGCCATGGCCTGGCCGCCACCCACGCCATGGCCGAGCGCATCTACCGCCTGGAGCGGGTCGAGCCGCCGGCCGGTGTCTCTGGCAATGTGCGAATCGCGACGCGAGAAGATCGCGATCTCCTCATCGACTGGGTGCGCGCCTTCCTCATAGAAGCGATCGAGCGCGAAGGCGAGTCGGAGGTCGAGGGCCTGGTCGACAGTGCGTTCCGGACCGGCAGTCGAACCTTCTACCTGTGGGAGGACGACGGCCGGCCCGTATCGCTGGCCGCCGCGACCGGACCGACACCAAACGGGATCCGCATCGGGCCGGTGTACACCCCACCGGATGCCAGACGACGGGGCTATGGCAGCGCGGTCACCGCGGCCGCCAGCCAGGCGCAACTCGACGCCGGCCGCAGGTTCGTCTTCCTCTTCACCGATCTCAAGAACCCGACGTCCAACAAGATCTACCAGGCGATCGGCTACGAGCCGGTCATCGACATCGATCAGTGGACGTTCCAGCCGGCGGACGCGTCCTGACCGAGATTGCGACGGCCGGCACGATCCTCCGCGACCCGGTCTTTGCGCGCCTGTGGTTCATCCAGGCCGCGAACCAGGTGGGCGGCAACATGGCGCTGTACGCCCTGACCGTTCTGGTCTACTCGTCGACCCGGTCGAACAGCATGGTCAGTGCCCTGCTCGTGTCCTTCGTCCTGCCGCAGATCGCGTTGTCGCCGTTCGCCGGGGTGATCGTCGATCGCCTCGACCTGCGCTGGGCGCTCGTCGTTCCGAACCTGGTGCGAACCGCGCTCACCGCCGGGCTCGCGCTGGCCGGTGTCAACATCCCGGTCGTGCTGGCGCTCAACCTCGGGGTGAGCCTGATGAGCGTGGCGCTCACCCCGGCCGAGGGATCGATGATCCCGCGCGTCGTCCCCAGGGAACAGCTCGAGACCGCGATGAGCGTGTTCAACCTCACGCTGCAGGCGTCATTCGCGGTCGGCTTCGCGTTCTTCGGGCCGCTGCTCGTGACGATCGCCAATCCGTCGTTCGTATTGGGCGTCGTGACGCTGTTCTACGTTGCGGCGAGCCTCGCCTGCATCGGCCTGCCGAGTGCTCCGCCAGTCCCCGCTGCGAGCGGTGAGGTCCGGGCATCGCTGCACGATCCCATCGATCAGCTACGCGAGGGCTTCGCGGTGGTCCGCCACGACCAATCCATCAGTCGGCCGATCATCCTGCTCGCCACCGCGACGTCGGTCGCTGGGGTCCTGGGAGTGCTGGGGCCGTCGCTTGCGACGACGGTCGGTCTCGAGCCCGAGCAGCTCGCCGTCGTGGTGGTGCCGTTGGGGATCGGGGTCGTCTTCGGCGTCCTCGGCCTGCGGCGGCTCGGCGGGACGACCCCACGTCGCCGGATCGCCGAGGGCGGCCTCCTGACGTTGGGTGCCGTGACCACGGCCCTCGCCGGGGCCGGTTGGCTCGATGGCTGGTTGCGCGAAGCGGGCGCCGCGCTCGGTGCCCTGCCGATCGTCATCGGGGTGGCCATCGGCGCGGGCGCTGCGTATGCGGTGACGTCGGTCTCGGCCCAGACGATGCTGCTCGAGTCCACGCCGGCCGACGTCCGAGGCCGGGTCTTCGGCGTGCTCGCATCGATCGTGAGCGCGGCCTCGCTCATCCCGTCGATGGTCGCCGGGCCTCTGGCCGACCGCCTGTCGACGCAAGCCGCGATCGTCCTCGCAGGCGTCGCGCTGCTGGCGGTCGGCATCTGGTCGACGAGGAGTAGGTAAGCAAGGACTGATAGGCGCCCACGACGAAGGGCGGAGCTCCCATGGCTCCGCCCTTCTGGTGTTCGTTCGCGGCCGGGCTGGCGGCCGCGACGTCCCTTGTCTTGCCGAGAGTCAGCCGGTCATCGACCCGGCGTGGGCGAGCGCGTCGCGAGCGACAACCGGATCGCTCGTGACGAACCCGACCTCGACGTCCTGGCCCTTCATGCCCGTGAGCATCACGGACTCGACGTTCACGCCCTTGTTCGCGAGCTGGCGCGCGGCCTTCGCGAGCGAGCCCGGCTGGTTGGGCAGGAGCGTGGTCGTGATCTCCTTCTGCTCGAAGGTGCACTGGATGTCGGCGAGGGCCGCACGGGTGTTGGCGCTGTCATCGGTCGCGATAGCGATCCGGCCCATCTCCCCGCAGGTGGCGCCGCTGACCGAGACGATGTTCACGCCCTTGGCCGCGATCGCCTCGGCCACATCGGCCAGTGCGCCGGGCTTGTCGGCAAGCTCGATCAAGAAAGCATGCATCGGCACTCCTCCTGACACTCGGCCCGTCCGAGCGGTCGAGACGCCGCTCGAGGGCGGGTCGGGAGACTCCCGATTCTACGCCTGCACTGATAGCGCGGGCCGCTCGATCGGTGCCGGCCAGGCGATCCGACGTGCGTCCGGAACATCACGTGTTACAAGCGGCGCCGGAAGTGCAGAGATCCAAGCCCTCTGGCGCGATCTGTAACGCTGCTCGTGCCAAACGGCGAAGGAAAGCTTGATCTAGAGGCCACTTCCTCCGCTCAGACCGACTTCGTAACACGTCATGTTCCTGTGAGGATGTCGGGCGTCCTTCGAGGCGGACACTGAGCGGAGGCCGTCGGGTGTGACCCTTCATGTTCCTGGCCCCCGTCCC
>JBIOWA010000193.1:0-2475 GCA_044868045.1 Candidatus Limnocylindrales bacterium | reverse complement strand
GCCATGAGGTAGGCCTGGACTCGGGCGATGGCCGGCGTCACGCCCCAGGCGGCGCCCATCTCGCCCCACGCCTCGGCGAGGTCGAGTCGGATCGTCTCGGCGGTCGAGCGTGGCGCGCGCGCACCAGCTCCACCGTTCGTTTCGTGCGACTTGACTGTAGCGAGTTTTTGCGTCATAACTTGCTATGGGATGGTAGCACGAGGATTCCCGGACGCTCCGGCACTTTTGACGCGCGGCCGAGGCTTCGGCATCGGCGTCATCGCCGCACTCCCGCCGGCGGCGCTGGCACTCCTTGTGTTCCTCGGATCCTACGCTTGGTTCGCGCTCACATTAGCGGGCGCTTGTCTGGGCTCAGGAGCCGTGATCGGCTCGACCATCGGCCGAGGCCTCGCGGCGAAACCCGACCCGCTTGGGGTCCTGATGGTCGCGGCAATCGCGACCGCCGTCGGTGATTTGTTCGCGGCTGCGACCTATCCACTCGGATCGGTAGGAATCGACCCGGTCGATGTGATCTTCGGAGGTCTGATACTGGCCATCCCGGCGTACTTTTTGTTTGCGTTCCCGGGACTCGTGCTGTTCGTCCTGCTGGCTCGCCGAATGGCGTCGGGCGCCAACTAAGCGATGAAGGTGGTCATCGTCGGTGGCTCAGGGTTGGTCGGTCGAGCCTTGACGCGCTCGCTGCTCGCCGATGGCGACGAGGTGCTGGTGCTCTCGCGTGATCCTGGGCGACGCCAGAGACTGATCCCGGCTGGAGCACGCATCGCCAAGTGGTCGGCCGGCGACGTGCCGAGCCTGGCGAGATCGATCGAAGGGACCGACGCCGTCGTGAGTGTCGCGGGCGCTCGCGTTGCGCCGTGGCCGTGGACGCGCCACCGCAAGGCTTTGATCACTTCGAGTCGCGTCGACGCCGTCGGCGCCTTGGTGGAGGCAATGTCGAGCCTGCCCACTGAGCAGAGACCAACCTGCCTGGTGGTGGTCTCGGGCGTCGATGCTTACCCGGAGTCAGAGCCGGGAGACGACCCGCCGCCGATGACCGAGGCGACCCCCGTGGGCAGCGAGTTCCTCGCACACGTCTCGCGTTCCGTGGAGGACGGGGCGCGACGCGCGGAGGCATTCGGCGTACGCGTGACCCGGCTGCGCATGGGGCACGTCCTCGCCCGGGACGCGAACCTCGTTCGGCTCCTGGCGCTACCTGTCCGCCTCTTCGTCGGCGGCCGGATCGGGAGCGGCCGGCAGTGGATCAGCTGGGTCCACATCGATGACGCCGTCGGGCTTTTCCGCCTCGGGATGCGGCAGTCGATCCCCGGGGGTGTCCTCAACGTCACAAGCCCAGGCGCGTGCCGCCAGATCGACTTCGTCCGCTCGATGGCCCGGGTCCTCCATCGACCTTCAAGCGTCGCCGCGCCTGCGCGGATGGTCAGGTCAGTGTTGGGCGAACAATCGGTCCTGCTGCTCGGCTCGCGGAGGGTTACGCCTGCAATGGCAAAGGCCCTCGGCTACGCGTTCCGCTACCCGACGATCGACCCTGCCCTCGACGACGTTCTCGGCAACGGCGCTGTTCGTCGCGGATGAGTACGCGAACGAGGAGGATCGCCGCCGCCATCTCGGCCGCGATGGCCGGACTCGCTGTGACGATCGCCGTACTGCCGCTCATCTGGGAGCCGCAGGCTTCGCCCGAACTCGCGGCCCCGATGATCATTCCGCGGCCCATCCTGACCGCGATCTTCCTCGCCGTGCCGGCCGCGATCGCATCCATCGCAGTCATTCGCAAATCGCCCCTGATGCTCGTCATCGCGGGACTCCTCGCCTTCCTCCAGTCTTTTGTCGCGTTCAGCGGCGTCACCCTTGGCTTCCTCCTACCCGCGCTGTTGCTCATCCTCCTGGGCGTCCGAGCGGGCGGATCCGATGACCGATCAAGGCCGTCGCGCCGTCAGCTGGCAACCGGCGTTCTGGTCATCGGGCTGGTCGTTTCGGCGTGGCTCGTCGTGCTTGGAACGAGCGAAACGGTCTGCTGGATCGCCCGCCTGGGACCCGACGGCACCCCGGTCTACAGGCAGATCCCCCTGCCCGACACGATCAGCGTCGCCCCGTCCGAGATCGGGGGCGGATGCGATAGCGGCGTGCCCACGGCGGCCGGGCTCCTCACGGGTGGCGTGCTCATCCTGGGTGCGCTTGCCCTCGCGTGGCTGGCCTCGGCAGCGGAAATACCCGCTAATCAGTAACGTCACGGCAGGGGTTGCCCGAAGATGCGCAGCGCGTCTCGTAGCGCCACGAATAGCGGGTGGCCGCGATCGATCTCGTTGCCACAAACGGCCACTCGCTGCGGGCCATAGCTCGCAAAGAACTCATAGGTCACGAGTTTCCAATCAGCGTCCTCGTCCGCCTCCGCGCAGACGCCTTCCCACGGTTGAGCTCGAAGGTCTTCGAAATCGGTCGTCTCGATCGCTGATTTCAGCCTGCTCAGGACTTCGGACG
>JBIOWA010000192.1:0-25084 GCA_044868045.1 Candidatus Limnocylindrales bacterium | reverse complement strand
CGGCGTCACGCACGCCGTGTCGCCCACCGACGAGGACGACTCCGTCCGCTATCACGAGCAGACGCTGTTCTACCGGATCCTCCAGCCCGGCAAGAACCGCTGGCGGGCAGCGTTCTGGTGCGGCACGGGCGCGGTCGTACGCGTGTCGGCGCTGCGCGAGATCGGCGGCGTGGCCACCGACACCATCACCGAGGACATCCACACCACGGTCCGGCTCCATCGACGCGGCTGGCGGTCCGTGTACCACAACGAGGTCCTGGCGCGTGGTCTCGCCGCCTCCGACGCCGCGACCTACCAGCTGCAGCGCAATCGCTGGGGCACCGGGGCGATGCAGCTCCTGCGCATGGAGAACCCGCTCTTCGTGCCAGGCCTGACCCTCGTCCAGCGGGTCGCATACGCGACGACGCTGACCGGCTGGTTCGACGCCTACCGGTCGCTCGGCTACCTCCTGCTGCCGATCGTCGTCTTGCTGACGGGAGCGGTCCCGATCGTTGCCGATCCACTGACGTTCGCGATCGCATTCCTCTCGACGTTCATGCTGGGCCAGCTCGCGCTGCGGGTCCTGTCCCGCGGCTGCCACCGCCCGGTCCTGTCGATCCTCTTCGAGTTCGTCCGGATGACGCCGAACCTCCTCGCGACCACCACGCTGTTCACCAACCGTCGCGCGACGTTCACTGTCACGCCCAAGGGCCGCACCGGCATTGGCCGGGCGCCCACGCACACGCCCCGATTGCTGACCGCCGTGCTCGCCCTCTCCTTCGTCGCCGTCGCCTGGTACGCGGCGACGTTGCTGGGTGCGACGCCGGTCGCCTACTCGGTCCCCTGGGCGGTCCACGCCGCGTTCGCCTGGACGAGCATCAACGTGGTCCTGGTCTGGCTCGCCATCCGACGGATCCGCGCGCAGCGGTTCGCCAGCGAGCGACGGTCGAGCGTCCGGTTCACAACGGACCTTGCCGGGCGCCTGGACGGCATCGAGGGCTGGGTCCGCGACCTGTCGCTGACGGGTGCCCGGATCCAGCTGCCCAGCGACGCCGAGGTGGCGACCGATACGCAGCTGACCGTCGACTCGCCCCACGGCCCGATCGAGCTGCACGGCGTGACCCGATCGGCCTGGCTCGACGCCGACGGGCGCGGGCGATTGGTCGGCTTCGAGTTCGCGCCCGGGCAGTTCGACGCCCGCGCCCGCCTCGCGCTGACGCTGTTCGGCGCATCGGCGGCCGCCGCTCCGTCGGTGCCGGTGAAGGCGCGGCCCAGGAAACGGGCGGTCCGCTCCGCCGCCTGACGTTTCGTTATCCGATCGTCCGCCGGTCGTCCGACCTGCAGCGCTCGTGTACCTCGCGCCGACCATGATCGGGAACGAGGAGGTGCGTCGTGACCGATCCGCGCCTACACAGTACCGAACCCATCGACGACGAGCTCCCTTCCAGGACGGTGAGGAGGTCCCCGGTGAGGACCGAGCCGAGGACGAGGACGCGATCGTCGCCCCGGCCGCCGCCGAGCGAGCACGGCACGAACAGGAGACCGAGCTCGAGAAGCACGCTCCACCGCCGGGTTCCGAGGACGGCTCGGGCTGACGCCTATCCCACCACCGTCCGCGCGAGCGCGAGGCTGCGCCGGAGCGGGGCATCCGTCGCGTCAAGCCAGGTGACGTCGGGTTCACTGCGGAACCAGGTCCGCTGGCGTTTCGCGAACGCCACGTTGCGGCGCGCGTCCAGGGCGATGGCGTCGTCGACGCTCAGCGTGCCGTCGGCGACCGCCCAGGCCTCGTGGTAGCCGATCGCCGAGAACGCCGGCAGGCTCGGATCGAATCGCTCGCGCAGCGCCACGGCCTCGTCGACCAGGCCGGACTCGAACTGGGTGCGGGCACGCGCCGCGATCCGGCGATCGTGCTCGGCCCGATCGAGGGTAAGCCCGATCCAGATGGATCGGCCGCCATAGCCGGCAGGGCGTGGGCGCCGGCCGTCGCCGCGCAGCTCGGCGATCTCGAGGGCACGGATCACGCGGCGCGGATTCGCGAGGTGGACCTCCGTGGCGAGGGTCGGTGCGACGGCCTGCAGCCGAGCCGCCAGCGGTTCGAGACCCTGCGCCGCGAATTCTTCCTCCAGTCGGGCACGGACCGCCGGGTCGTCGGGTAGCGACTCGAGGTCGAGGCCGCGGGCGACCGCGCGAAGGTAGAGCCCCGTCCCGCCGACGAGCAGCGCGACCCCACCCCCCTCCCCGATCTCGTCGAGCACGGAACGGGCATGCGCCACGTAATCGGCCAGGGCGAACCGCTCGTCCGGGTCGACGAGGTCGATCCCGGCGTGCGGGACCCGCGCGCGATCCGCGGCGCTGACCTTGGCAGTGCCGACGTCCAGGCCGCGATAGACCTGGCGGGAATCGGCCGAGATGACGGTGGCGGGACGCCCCTCGCTGGTCAACGCTTCCCCGAGGCGGATGCCGAGCTCGGTCTTGCCTGTTGCCGTCCCACCGGCGACGACGATGAGCGGAGGCGGAGAGGGCATCGGGCCATACTGCACGCGCGATGCCGTTTCCGCACGTCTTCTCGCCGATCCGACTTCGCCACCGGACCTTGTCGAGCCGGATCACGTTCGGCGCGCACACGGCGAACATGAGCGAGGGCGGGTTGCCGGGCGAGCGGCACGTCGCCTACTACCGGGAGCGCGCGATCGGCGGCGCATCGATGATCGTGGTCGAGCCGGTCCCGGTGCACCGCACCGCGGTCCTCACCCGCGGCAACTTCCGCCATGACGACGACGCGGTCATCCCGGCGTTCCGTCGCCTCGTCGATGCCTGTCGCGAGGTCGCGCCCGAGATCGTGCTGATTCAGCAGCTATACCACGTGGGCGAGCACGGCGACGCCGACAACTCGTTCGCGGCGAACTGGTCGCCGTCCGCACTGCCCTCGTACCACGACGCCGATGGCAGTCACGCCATGTCGTCGGCCGAGATCGAGGAAGTGATCGAGGGATTCGTGGCGGCCGCCGCGCGGGCGCAGGCCGCCGGCTTCGACGGTGTCGAGATCTTCGCCGCGTACCACGCGCTGGTCGATCAGTTCTGGACGTCGTGGTCGAACCGGCGCGGCGACGACTGGGGCGGTTCATTCGAGGGGCGGATGCGCTTCTCGTCGACCATCCTGGGCCGGATCCGCGAGCGCTGCGGCGACGACTTCATCATCGGCCTCGCCGTCAGCGTCGACGAAGGGTCGGAGGCGACGCTGTCGGTCGAGGAGCTCCAGTCCGTCGTGGCGTGGCACGACGAACGACGCCTGATGGACTACGTCACGTGCGGGACCGGGTCGTATTTCGACTTCTACCAGATCATCCCCGTCTCGCTGTATCCGCAGCGGCTGGGGGCCCCGTACGCCGCTGCGTTGAAGGCCGTCGTCCGCAGTGCGCTGGTCCAGGCCGAGAGCCATATCCGGACACCCGAGGCGGCTGAAGCCGTCCTGGCCGCGGGGCAGGCCGACCTCGTGAGCATCGTGCGCGGCCAGATCGCGGACCCACACCTCGTGGCCAAGGCACGTGACGACCGCGCCGACGAGGTCCGCCCGTGCATCTCGTGCAACCAGCTGTGCTGGGGCCGTCGGTCGCGCGACTACTGGATCTCGTGCCTGGTAAATCCCTCCGCGGGCCGCGAATTCGAGTGGGGTGGCGAGCCGTTCTCGCCGGCCACCGTCGCGCGGCATGTGCTGGTCGTCGGCGGCGGCCCGGCCGGCCTCGAGACGGCGCGCATCGCTGCGGAGCGCGGCCATCGGGTGACGCTGGTCGACCGTGGCGAACACCTGGGCGGCCAGTTCCGCCTGGCGGCTCGCCAGCCCTCGCGCGAGCAGATCGGCGAGCTCCTGGCATGGTACGAACGATCGTTGGGACGGCTCGGGGTCGATGTCCGGCTGGGGCTCGAGCTCGATGCCTCCGGCGTCGCCGAGATCGGCGCCGACGCGGTCGTGGTCGCGACCGGCGCGCGACCGGCTCGGGCCGGCTTCCAGCGGGCCGCGCCGATGGTCGATCGGCTACCTGGAGTCGATGCCGAGGACGTGTTCGCCATCCATGACGTGCTCGACGGCGTGCCGTTGCCCGGCAGTCGCGTCATCGTGCTCGACGATCTCGGCGACTGGCGAGGGACGGGGACGGCGCTGGCATTGGCCGAAACTGGCCACGAGGTCACGCTCGTGACCGCGGCCCCGGTTATCGCCGGCGGGCTTGCCCACAGCGCCGCCGATGGACCGTTGCGCCGCCGGTTCGTCGCCGCGGGCGGTACCGCGCTGCCCAACGTGGTCGTCGAGCGCTGGGGAGACGGTTCAGCGCGACTACGCTTCCTGCTGGACGGCACGACGATCGATTTCGAAGCGGACGCGCTGGTGATCGCCGAGACCGCGGTGTCCGAGACGACGCTCGCGGACCACCTGCGCGACGCCGGCGTCCCGTTCGAGCTCATCGGCGATGCGGTCGCGCCGCGGCGGGCGAGCCTCGCGTTCTACGAGGGGCGAGAACTGGCCCGTCGCCTGTGATGCCAGCCGCCGTACCATTGGCGTCGAGGAGATCGCGATGACGACGCAGGAAGTCGAACACCCGGGCCCGTCCCGGCGTGGCCGCTCCGCGCGGCAGGCCGCCCGGCTTGCCCGCACGATGGAATCGCTCCCGTACCTGACTCGCACGCTGCCGCCGGTCGAGGTGATCTCGACGGACGGGCTCGAGGCCATCGAACACAACGCCGACACCCTGCTCCAGGAGGTCGGTATCGAGGTCGTCAACTTCCCCGAAGGGGTCGAGATCTTCCGGGCGGCCGGGGCAGACGTGCAGGGCAGCCGCGTCCGCTTCGAGCGCGGCATGTGCCGTCGACTGGTCCAGGCCAGCGCACCCCGACTGTTCACGCAGACCGCCCGGAACCCTGCCCGCAGCGTGCAGATCGGCGATCCGTACATGGTGCTGGTGCCGACCTACGGATCCCCGTTCATCCACAACCTCGACGATGGCCGGCGCTACGCGACGATCGAGGATTTCCGCAATTTCGTGAAGCTCACCTACACGAGCCACACGCTGCACCACGGCGGCGGCACGCTGTGCGAGCCGGTCGACCTGCCGGTCAACAAACGGCACCTCGAGATGGTCTACAGCCACATCCGCTACTCGGACCGGGCGTTCATGGGGTCCGTGACCCATCCGTCGCGCGCCGAGGACTCGGTCGAGATGGCGCGGATCGTCTTTGGCGCCGACACCCTCGAGCGCGAGCACGTGATCATGGGGCTCGCCAACGCGAACTCGCCGATGTCGTGGGACTTCAACATGCTCGGCTCGGCCAAGGCGTATGCCGAGGCGAACCAGATCATGCTGATCACGCCGTTCATCCTGGGTGGCGCGATGGCGCCGGTGACGGTCGCCGCATCGGCGACCCAGACCCTGGCCGAGGCGCTCGCTGGCATGGCGTTCTGCCAGATCGTCCGGCCCGGCGCGCCGGTGATCTTCGGATCGTTCGCGTCGTCAATGTCGATGCAGACCGGGGCGCCGACCTTCGGGACGCCGGAGCCGCAGCTCGTGCTGTTCGTGCTCGCCGCGCTGGCCCGGCGCCTGGGCGTGCCATTCCGCAGCGGCGGCAACTTCACGGCCTCCAAGGTGCCCGATTACCAGGCCGCGTACGAGAGCGCGATCAGCTTCATGGCCACGATGCAGGCCGGCGTGAACTTCAACCTGCACACGGCGGGCTGGCTCGAGGGCGGTCTCGCGGTCGGCTACGAGAAGTTCATGCTCGATGAGGACCAGGCGTCGATGGCCTCGGCCTACATCGGCGGGGTCGATCTGACCGACAACGGGCTGGCGCTGGACGCCATGCTCGCCGGCGGCCCCGGGCAGCACTTCCTGGGCTCGCCGCACACCCTGGCCAACTTCGAGAACGCGTTCTGGCGGTCCGAGCTGTCGGACAACAACAGCTTCGAGCAATGGGAGCTCAATGGGGCGCAGGACGCGGCCGCCCGTGCGAATGCGCGCTGGAAGCGGCGCTTGGCGGAGTACGAGATGCCGCCGCTCGACGAGGGCGTCCACGAGGCATTGCTCGAATGGATCGAGAAGCGGCGGGCCAGCTTCCCCGACTCTGACGTCTAGGCCGAGTCCCGGCGGATCCCGACCCGGCGAGCCACGTCAGGCGGGCGTTCCAGCCCCGCATGCGCCTCGGCCATGGCGGCGACCGATGCCGCCTGCGCGTCGGGCATCGGCGCGACCTTGCCCGTCGACTGATCGACGTGGACGAACAAGAGCTCGGCCGTGGCGAGTCGCTCGCCGGTCGAGGCGTCGGCCATGTCGTGCACGATGTGGATGCGCTTCTCGTCGTGGTCGACGACCTGCGTCGCGACCGAGATCGGGGTGTCCTCGGACACCTCGCGCCGGAACGTCAGATGGCCCTCGACGGTGTAGATCGTGCAGCCGGTCCGCTCGCGGTAGGCCGGGCCGAATCCGAGGGCCTGCAACACCGCCTCGGTGGCGTCACTGAACGCCACGAAGTAGTAGCCGTCCATCAGGTGACCGTTGTAGTCGACCCATTCGGGGCGGATCCGCGTCCCCGACGTGATCAACGCCGTCACGCGCGGGACGTGCCGTCGGGTGTGTAGCGCTCCCGCAGCGCAAGCAGCTCCACGAGGAACGCGTCGCGCTCGCGCTCGAGCTCGGCGATCGACCGTCCGGCTGCCTCGCGCAGGCAGCCGTCGACCATGCGCTCGCGCAGTTCCGGCGTGAGCTCGGGGGCCTCGAGCCGGGTCCACGGCTCAAGCAATGCGGCGCCGAAATGGTCGAGCATGTAGCCCATCCCGCCTTGGCCGCCCGCCAGGTGAAAGGTCAGGCACGGGCCCATCAGCGCCCAGCGCAGGCCCGGTCCGTACGCGACCGAGGCATCGATCTCCTCCACGGTCGCCTCGCCCGCAGCGACCATGTGGAGCGCCTCGCGCCACATGGCTTCCTGGAGCCGGTTCCCCAGGAAGCCGGGCAGCTCCCTGGTCATCTTCAGCCCGTATTTGCCGACGTGGGTGTAGAAGGCGACGGTCCAGTCGACGACCGCTGGATCGGTTCGCTCCCCGCCGACGACCTCGACGAGCGGGATGAGGTACGGCGGGTTGAACGGGTGACCGACGACGAGCCGCTCCGCGTGAACCGCGTCCTGCTGCAGCATCGTCATCGAGAAGCCGGACGTGCTCGAGGCCACGATCGTCGCCGGGTCGGCGGCGGCGTCGATCTCGGCCAGGATGCGAATCTTGGTGGGACCGTCCTCGCGCGTGCTCTCCTGGATGAACGCGACCTCCGTGGCTGCGCCCGCGAGCGATCCGGCGAACGACAAGCGACCCGGATCGGCCCCTTCACCCAGGCCCAAGCGCTCGAGCGTCGGCCACGCATCGGCGACGTGCCGCTGCAGCCGATCCTCCGCGCCGGGCGCCGGATCGAAGGCCACGACGTCGAGGCCCATCCGCAGGAAGTGGGCAGCCCACCCGCCGCCGATCACGCCGGTGCCGATGACCCCCACCCGCCGGACGTCCGACGGCGCCGGTCGCCTCATGCTCAGTACGCCACCTTGTCGCGACCCTTCAGGCACAGGATCTCGCGGGCCTCATCGGGCGTGGCGATCTCCAGCGACAGCGCCTCGAGGATCCCGCGGATCTTGCGGACCTGGTCCGCGTTCGACGTCGCCAGCTGGCCCTTGCCGAGATAGAGGCTGTCCTCGAGCCCCACCCGCACGTGGGCGCCCATGATGGCCGCGGCGGTCACGACGCCCATCTGGAACCGACCGGCGCCCAGCACGGACCATTCGTAGGCGTCCCCGAGCAGCCTGTCCGCTGTTCGCCGCATCTGCACGATGTGGTCGACGTCGGTGCCGATGCCGCCCATCGTCCCGAAGATCGTCTGTACGAAGATCGGCGGCTGGATCAGCCCCTTGTCGAGGTAATACGCGAGCGTGTAGAGGTGCGACGTGTCGTACGCCTCGCACTCGAACCGCGCGCCCGTCTCGGGCCCGACCACGTTGAGCATGTATTCGATGTCGGTGTAGGTGCTCACGAACGGATCGCGCCGGGTCTGTTCGAGGTACGGCTCCTCCCAGTCGAACTTCCACTTGTCCTTGTACTTGTCGATCATCGTGAAGCCGCCGTAGTTCATCGTCCCCATATTCAGGGTCGCGAGCTCGGGCTTCGCGCGGAGCACACCCTCGAGCCGTTGCGCGACGCCCATGCCGGTGCCGCCGCCCGACGAGACGCTGAGGACCACGTCCGACTTCGCCTTGATGCGCGACAGGTATGCCATGAACACGTCGGGATCCGGCGTCGGGCGGCCGTCGCGCGGATCGCGCGCGTGCAGGTGGATGATCGAAGCGCCGGCCTCGGCCGCGTCGATCGACTGGGTGACGACGTCATCGATCGTGTACGGCAGATGCGGGGACATCGTCGGCGTGTGTCCCGAGCCCGTGATAGCGCACGTCAGGATCACCTTGCGACTGGCCATGGCTGGGCGGCTCCTTCCTGGGCTGGCTGCTCTCGAGGGGACGATCGGGTCGGCCGGGCGCCGGTAGGTCAGCGCCTGGACGGCGAGCGCTTCGTCATGCCGGGGGTGCCGGTGGGAGCTCCTCGACCGGGGCCACCTCGATCTCCTCCACGACCAGCTCCTTCCGCTCGGCCTGGAGGCGGCGCAGCTCCTCGAGCGGGATGTGGCACTTCATCAGGTGACCCGGCTCCACCTCGGCGAGGGGCGGCTCGGTGACCTCGCACAGACCCTTGATCACACGCGGGCAGCGGGTGTGGAACACGCAGCCACTCGGCGGGTTGGCGGGACTCGGGACCTCGCCGCCGAGCCGGATCCGGGTGCGTTCCTCGCCATCGATCGTCGGGACCGCGGACAGCAGGGCTTCCGTGTACGGATGGTTCGGGCCGCGGAAGATGGTCTCCGAGTCGCCGACCTCCTGGATGCGGCCCAGGTACATCACGGCGATGCGGTCCGCGAGGTAGCGCACGACACCCAGGTCGTGCGAGATCAGCAGGTAGCTCGTCCGGCTTTCCGCCTGGAGCTCGTTCAGCACGTTCAGGATCGCGGCCTGGACGGACACGTCGAGCGCGCTGGTCGGCTCGTCGGCGACGACGATCCGAGGGTCGCCGGCGAACGCCCGGGCGATCGCGACACGCTGCTTGAGGCCACCCGACAGCTGGCGCGGCTTGAGGTCGAGATGGCGCTGTGTCAGGCGCAGGCTCTCGGCCAGCTTGTCAACCCGGTCCTCCTTGGCCTTGCCCGAGAGGCCGGTGAGCTTGCTGACCGCCCGGCCGAGGATGCTGCGCACGCTCCAGCCGCGGTTCAGCGCCGAGTCCGGGTTCTGGAAGACCATCTGGATCTGGCGCTTGTCACCGCTCGGACGGTCGACCGCCATCGAGCCGAGGTCGTGGTCGGCGAGCGAGATGTGGCTGCCCGTGTCCGGCCCCTCGATGCCGAGGATGGTCTTGGCCAGAGTCGACTTCCCAGACCCGGACTCGCCGACGAGCCCAAGGGTCTCGCCGTCGTGCATCTGCAGATCCACCCCGACGAGGGCCGGCACATTGTGACCGCCTGCACGGAACGTCTTCGAGACGTTCTCGAGCCGAAGCGCAAGATCGCCCTGGGGTAGCACAGCCTGACCTACGCCGGGAACAGGCTCCTGGATCTCCCCGATCCGGTCCCAGTGATGACACCGGGTCCACTGCCCGTTGCCGACGTCGACCACAGGCGGCACGACTTCACGACACAGATCGGTCGCGAGCGGGCAGCGGTCGACATAAACGCAGGTCGGCAACGGCGTGCCGATCTGCGGCAGTGTTCCGGGGATCGTGGCGAGGGGCCGCTGCGACTTGGTGATCCCGGCGCGAGGCAGCGCCTGGAGCAGCCCCACCGTGTACGGATGCTGGGGGCGTTCGAAGACCCGGGCCGCCCCGCCCTCCTCGACTATCTTGCCCGCGTACATGACCCCGACCCGGTCGCACATCGTCCGGATCACGCCGAGGTTGTGTGCGATCAACAGCACGGCCGCGGACGTCTCGGAGATGAGCGTCCGCACGAGGTCGAGCACGCTCGCCTCCACCGTGGCGTCCAGGCCGGTCGTCGGCTCGTCGAGCACCAGCAGCTGCGGGTCCTTGGCCAGCGCCATCGCGATCACGACGCGCTGCTGCATGCCGCCCGACAGCTGGTGCGGGTAGCGGCCGAAGACGCGCTCGGGGTCGGCGATCTGCACGCGCTTGAGGGCCGCGAGCGCGCTATCGCGAGCCTGCTGGCCCTCCTGCCCGAGCACCGTGAACGCCTCGATGACCTGCGGCCCGACCTTGGTGGTCGGGTTCAAGGCCGCGCCCGGGTCCTGGTACACCATCGAGGCGTGCTGCATGCGGAATTTGCGCAGGTCATCGCCAGACTTCTTGGTGATGTCGTCGCCCGCAACGAGGATCCGGCCCTGGGTGATCCGCGCGTTTCGCGGCAGATAGCGGACGGCCGCGTAGGCAGTGGTCGATTTGCCGCAGCCGGACTCCCCTACCAGCCCATACGACTCGCCGGGGCGGACCTCGAAGGACACACCACGGAGCACAGGCCGAGGGATACCGCGTACGACGTACGAGAGGTGCAGGTCCTCGACCTTCAGGGCAGTCGTTGGCGAGGGTGCCGGCGACGGCATCGGAGACGGTGGCATCGGCGCGACGGTCATTCGGTCGCCACCGACTGGAGGGCATCGGCGATCAGGTTGATCGCCACGATGCAGCTCGCGATGGCCAGGGCGGGGAAGAGCGTCGGCCACCACTTGCCCGAGATCATGTTGGTGTATTCCTCGCTGACAGACAGGCCCCAGTCGGGCGAGGGCGGCTGGATACCGACGCCGAGGAATGACAGCGTCGCGACCGTGAAGATCGCGAACCCGAAGCGCACGGTCAGCTCGACCACGATCGGGCCCAGCACGTTCGGGAAGATCTCGCGGGCCATGATGTATGGCCCCGATTCGCCACGAAGCTTGGCCGCGGTCACGTAATCGAGCTGCCGTTCGGACTGGACCGCGGCCCGCACCGTCCTCGCCACGATCGGGGTGAACAGGATCCCCACGACGAGGATGACCACCGCGGTCGATGTGCCGAGGACAACCAGGGTGAGGAGCGCCACCAGGATGACGGGCAGCGATAGGAACGCCTCGACGACGCGGCTGACGAGGTCGTCGACGATCCCACGGTAGTAGCCCATGATCAGGCCGAGGATCGAGCCCGCGCTCACTCCGAGGAGCGCCGCCAGTGGGGCGACGATCAGCACGTCACGTGCCCCGACCATGACCCGCGAGAGGACATCCCGACCCAGCCGATCCGTGCCGAACAGGTGCTCCGGGCCGGGCGGCTGGTGACCCTTCGCGAAATCATTGAACGGATCGTATGGGGTGATCGCCGTCCCGGCGATCGCGAAGAACGCCCACATGCCAAGGACCAACACACCGATGATGAAGCCGGGTTTGCGGAACAGGACGGCACGACTCTCGCGCCGGGCCTGGGCCCGCTCCGAGCGGATGTCGATGGTCGGGGCGACGGCGGCCATCAGTGGGTCTCCAGCCGGGCGCGCGGGTTCATCCAGACGATGATCAAGTCGGCGGCCAGGGTCGCGACCATGTAGACGATACCGATCACGATCACGCCGGCGGTGAGCACCGGGATGTCCTTGCGTTGAGCGGCGAACAGCATCATCTGGCCCATGCCGTTGTAGTTGAAGATCTTCTCGACGCCGATGATGCCGCCGAACAGGTAGCCGATCTGGACCCCGATGACCGCGACGGTCGGCACGAGCGCGTTACGCAGGACGTGCCGGCGAATCGTCTGTGACGTCGTCAGACCCTTCATCGTGGCCGTCCGGATGTAGTCGGACTCCAGAACCTCGATGGTGCCGGCCCGCGTCATTCGGGCGATGTAGCCGAAATACACGATCGCCATCGCCATGGCCGGCATCAGCAGGAACCGCGCCATGTCCAGAGGGCTGGCCTTGGGTGGCGGTGTGGCGAGCACCGGTAGCAGCCGGAATGAGACGCCGAGGACGACGACCAGGAAGGTGCCGATGACGAACTCAGGGATCGACGAGAAGGTCAACCCGAACAGCACGATGGCCCGGTCGGATGGTCGATCCCGTCGCCGACCGGCGATCAGTCCAGCCAGGATCGCGATCGGGATGGTCAGCCCCAGAGCGTAGGCGGCGAGGAGGCCGGAGCGGCTGATCGCGTCGAGGATCAGCGGCATGACCGGCTTGCCCGACTGGAACGAGTTGCCCCAGTCGAGTGTGACCAGGCTCTTCATGGCGCGCACGTACTGCTCGATCAGCGGCAGGTTGGTTCCGAGCCGCTCGTTGAGGGCGTCCACGCTCTCCTGCGGCGCGAAGGGGCCCAGGATCGTCCGCCCGATGTCGTTGGGCAGGATGTTCGTGATGACGAACACGAGCGTGGCGAGCAGCCACAACGTGAGGAGCGAGAGCACCAGCCTGCGCAGCAGCCAGCGAGTCATCGACTCACACGGTCCTCGTGATCTTCAGTTGCGGGTCGCTCGGAGGGCAGCGTGCGGCGCATCGCTGCCCTCCATAGAGGGTCCTTGCTCAGGCCACCTTGCTCGTGGATGAGAAGAACATCTGGCCGAGCGCGCTCGAATAGATGCCGCTGAATGCCTTCGAGCTCGCTGCGAGATAGTTGTACCAGTACGGCAAACCGATCGGGACGTCCTCGTTGAGGATCGTCTCGATCTTCTTTGCTGCTACCTTCTGCGCGTCGACGCCGATTGACGCCTGGAACTCGGCGAACGCGGCGTCGAATTCAGGCGAGGCGTACTGGGACGAGTTCCAGATGCCCTTGGACTTGAGCGCGGCGTTGAGGTAGACGTCCGGGGTGGCGCGGTGACCGTAGTCGACGATTCCGAGCTCGGCCGCGCCGGAGCACGGCGGATCCGCGGGCTCGGTAGGGCACCACTGCGCGCCGTAGAACGTGTCGAGGTTCTCGGTCGCGACCTCGAGGTTGAACCCTGCCTCGGCGGACTGGCTCTTGATGAGCGTCGCGAGATCCGGGATCTCGAGGAGCACACCCGCGTGCAGCGTGGCGTTGATCGTCGGCGTGCCGGCGGCCGAGAGCAGTGACTTCGCCTTGTCGATGTCTCGCGTCCGCTGCGGGACGCTGTCGTCGAAGTACGGATAGATGGGGGCGATGACGTGGTCGTTGCCGATGTCCGCCTTGCCCTTGAACAGCTGCTGGATCATCGCCTCGCGGTCGAGCGAGTAGGCCAGCGCCTGGCGGACTTCCTTCTTCGTGAACTGGCCCTTGTCGACGCGCATCCAGATCTGGCGATGGAGCGCCGCTCGGGTGGCGATGACGTTGGTATTGGTGTCGGTCAGCAGGCCTTCGCCGGCCAGGACCGTGAACTGCACGATGGCGTCGACCTGCTGGCCCTGATACGCCGTGACCTGAGGCCCGACCTCGTCGAAGAACACGAACTCGAGCGCGTCGAGCGGCGTCGTGCCGCCCCACCAGGTCGGGTTGCGCGAGAACGTTGCGCCGGTGGACGGGTTGTAGCTGTCGAGCTTCCAGGCGCCGGTTCCGTCCGGCTTGACATCGAGCGTGGTGCCGGTCTCGTAGTCCTTCGGAGTGATCACCGTCTGGGAGTTGAACACCGACACGAGATACGGGAAGTTGCCGTTCGGGCTCAGCAGCGTGAACTCGACGGTGTTCGAATCGGTCGCCTTGGCCGACTTGTCGTCGATGACCCCCTTCAGGCCCGAGTTGCCGGCGGCGACGAGACGGCCCATCGTGGCGACCACGTCGTCCGCTGTGAAGTCGGACCCGTTCTGCCACTTGACGCCCTGGCGGAGCTTGAACGTCCAGACCGAGCCGTCTTCGTTCGGGGTCCACGTTTCGGCCAGGCCTGGTGCGATGTCGACGCCGTTCTTGTCGAGCGTGGCCAGGAACTCCATCGACTGCGCGACGATGCCGTAGCCGCCTAGGTCCTGCATATTGATGGGATCGATCTTCACAGGGCGCTGCATCGCGATGCGGATCGTGCCGCCGGTCGGGGCGGCGCTACTCGCTGCCGCCGTCGGGCTCGCTTCACCGCCACTCGCGGGCGGGGCCACCGACGCGGCCGGCGGAGTCGAGCATGCGGCGATGACCGCGCTGACTGCCGGTAGCGATAGGCCGATCACGGCCGCACGCGTGACGAACTGGCGTCTCGTGATCTTGCCCTGAACGAAGTGTTCGACGAGGTCCAATTCGACGGGATTCGCGGATCGGCGCACCCGATCCAGGCGGGAGTAGTCCATGGTGCCTATTCCTCCTCGACCATGTGACGGACCCGTGATGGTTCGCACAACCATCCAGCCGGACGGTCCGTGGGTAGGAACTCCTCCGGAAGGGGCCACGGTAACGGGGCGTTCTCGCCTATGTCAACGCACCGAGGGTTGTTCCTCGGAAACGAGCGAACCGCGCAGGGCGTACGGGCCGGCATGGTCGATGCGCACGGTCACCTCGCGGCCCAGGTGGCTGGCGTCGCCGATCAGGTGCACGAGCTTGTTGCCGCGGGTCCGACCGGATACCGCGAGGCCGGTCACGGGCGTGTCGGCCGCGTCGGATGGGGCCTCGTGGTCGTGCGACCGCGGGGGCGTGACGGCGTCGACCAGGACGTCGACGGTTCCTCCGAGCCAGGCCTCGTTGCGGGCCAGCCCGATCGATTCCTGCAGCGCCAGGAGCTCGTTGAGCCGCTGGCGCTTGACGTCCGCCGGCACGTCGTCGGGGAGGCGCAGCGCCGGCGTCCCCGGTCGCGGCGAGTAGGCGGCCGCGAAGACCTGGTCGTACCGGACCGTCTCGAGGAGACGGAGCGTGCGCTCGAACTGGGCCTCGCTCTCGCCGCAGAACCCGACGATCACGTCGGTCGAGACCGTGATCCCGGGCACGGCCTCGCGGATCCGATCGAGGCGCTCCAGGTAATGCTCGATCGTGTACTGGCGGCCCATCCGCCGCAGGACTGCATCGTCGCCCGACTGGACGGGCAGGTGGAGGTGCTCGCAGACGCTCCGGCATTCGGCCAGTGCCGCGATCAGCCGGTCGGACAGGTCCCAGGGGTGCGAAGTGACGAACCGGAGGCGCGGGATGGCCGGTCGGCCGTCGGCGGTACGAAGCGCGTCGATCGCGCGGATGAGCTCGGCCAGATCGGGTCGGCCGTGCAGGTCGAGGCGGCGACCCGCCCAGCGTTCGGCGTCGACGTGCGCGAAGCGTGCCTCGGCCGGCAGGTCGTGGCCGTACGAGTTCACGTTCTGGCCGAGTAGCGTCACCTCGCGGTAGCCGGCGGCAGCCAGGGCACGAGCCTCATCGACGACGTCGTCGAACGGACGGCTGCGTTCGGGTCCCCGGCTGAACGGCACGATGCAGTACGTGCAGGTCTTGTCGCAGCCGTAGATGATCGGGAGCCAGGCGCTGATCGTCGAGGCGCGGGCCACGGTCCCCTCCCCGATCGCGCGGGCACGGGTCGATGGCAGGCCGTCGGCCACGCCGACGACCGTTCGCCCGACCGTCGTCGTCGCGCCGACCTCGCCAACCGGGCTGACAGTCGTGATCGCGCCCTGCGCCGACGCAAGGCCGAGGCGATCGACCAGCTCGGGTTCCTCGTCGGGTCGCAGGAAGAGATCCACGGCCGGATAACGCCGGGCCAGGCCGGACCGATGGGGCTCCCGCACGGCGCATCCCGTAAGGACGACGCGCATCGATGGATTCGCCGCCTTCAGCCGTGCGAGATGGCCCTGCCGGCCGACGACCTTCTGTTCGGCGCCCTCGCGGATCGCGCACGTGTTGATCACCACGAGGTCGGCCGACTCGAGCGTCGGTGCTTCCTCACAGCCGGCGGCGAGCAGTCGACCGGCCATCTCCTCCGAATCACTCCGGTTCATCTGGCAGCCCAGCGTCCACACGTGGAAGCGCGGCAGGGCGGCGGCCTCGGGCAGGTACTCGTCGAGGCGCTCGTCACCGGGCCTGGGCGGTGTGCGAGGTAGCCGCACGCCGACACCATCCCCGGCGGCTGGCATGGGCGCATCGAGCACTGGGAGCGACCGAGCGGTCGAACGGATGGGCTGCACGGCTGGGCCATGGTACCGCCGACCCTGGCGAAATCGGCGGGGCGTCTACGGGGAGGCGGCCAACCCGAGCCGATCGAGGAGGTCCGTGCCTACCTCCGGCGGCACCCACAACCGTTCGTGCGACTCGGCGTACGGCCCCAGGTCGCCGTGATAGTCGCTCCCGCCGGTCGCGACGAGCCCGAACGCCTGGGCCACGGTCTGCATTGCGTTCACGGTGGGCTGGTCGAAGGTGCGGTAGTGCACCTCGAGGCCGCCGAGACCGGCCTCGACCAGCCCTCGCACCACATCCGGACGGAACGGCGCCTCGCGGAAGTGGGCCAACACGGGCAGCCCACCGGCCGCACGGATCGCGGCGATCGCCTCCTCGGGCCCGAGACCTTCGCGGCGGACGTAGCCGGGCCCGCCATGCCCGATGATCCGGCTGAACGCGTCCTCCACGGTCGTTGCGAAACCGGCCCGGATCAGCGCTCGGGCGATGGTCGGGCGTCCGAGGGCGTCGTCATCGTCGCTGATGAGTTCCGCGACCTGCGCGTCGATTGGCATCCCGATCTCCCGCAGGAGGGCGACGGTCCGTTCGAACCGCGTTCGGCGCGCGGTCCGTTGCCGAGCCAGCGTCGCTTCGAATGCGGCGTCCCCCGGATCCATCCCGAACCCGAGGATGTGCAGCTCCCATTCCCACAAGCCGAGATCGCGCATCACCAGCGCGTTGATCTCGACACCTGAGATCAACGTCACGCCGGCGGGTACGGCCTTCGCGGCAACGATGTCCCGATACCCGGCGAGCGTGTCGTGGTCGGTCAGCGCAGTGATTCGGACGCCCGCCGCCGCGACATCCCGGATCAGGTCGACCGGGGCGAGGATACCGTCGGATCGGGTCGAGTGGGTATGGAGGTCGATCGTGGACGGGCCCGGAGGAACGACCGCCCCCTCGGATGCCGCCGAATCGTGGCGACGCGAGCGGCGCGGCCGCGGTCGCTCGGTCATCGACCCCGGACGCGCCTACAGCTCGACGAGCTGCTGGATGCGCTCGATCGATAGCGCGCGCCCGGTCGCGGCGTCGATGTCGATCTGCGTTGCGTTGAAGACGACCGGCCCGTCCCCGACCTCGAACCGGGTCGGCAGCGCATTGATGAACCGCGGCAGGACCGTAGCCGGGTCGAACCCGATGACGCTCCACACCGGCCCGGTCATCCCGAGATCGGTCTGGTAGGCCGTGCCGCCGGGGAGGATGCGTTCGTCGCCGGTCACGACGTGGGTGTGGGTGCCCATCACCGCGCTGACCCGTCCGTCCAGGTACAGGCCCAGGGCGTTCTTCTCGGACGTCAGCTCGCAGTGGAAGTCGACGAGGCGGATCGGGGGGAGCGGCTCCGGCGCGGAGGCATCGTCCAGCAGCGCGTCAGCGTCGGTGAAGGGGTTCTCGATCGGCTGCATGTACGTCCGGCCCTGGAGGTTGATCACCGCGACGTGCGAGCCATCGAGGGCCTCGAAGGTCGCCCAGCCACGGCCGGGGACGTCGCGAGTGCCGTAGTTGTGGGGGCGCAGGACCCGCTCCTGGGACTCCAGGTACGGGTAGATCTCCTTCTTGTCCCAGACGTGGTTGCCCGACGTGATGACATCGACGCCCGAGCCGAGGAGTGCATCGGCTGTCGACGGCGTCAGGCCCATGCCTCCGGCCACGTTCTCGCCGTTGGCGGTGACGAAATCGATGCCGCGCGCCTCACGGAGTCCGGGCAGTAGCTGCTCGATCGCCTGCCGGCCGGGCTTGCCGATCAGGTCGCCGATCATCAGCACCCGGCACGCTCCGGGCGGGCGAGGCGTGTCGCTGTTGGGGATGTTCCCGAGTCGGGTCTTGCCGATCGGGGCGGCTGCGCTTACTTCGCGTACTCCACGGCGCGGGTCTCGCGGATGACCGTGACCTTGATCTGGCCCGGATACGTCATCTGCTCTTCGATCTTCTTGACCACGTCACGGGCCAGCCGCGTCGCCGTCAGGTCGTCGATCTCCTCGGGCCGGACGAGGATGCGCACCTCGCGACCGGCCTGGACCGCGAACGACCGCTCGACCCCGCCGAAGCTCTCGGCGATCGCCTGCAGGTCCTCGAGCCGCTTGACGTAGGTGTCCATCGACTCGCCACGGGCGCCGGGCCGCGACGCGCTGATCGCGTCGGCGACCTGCACGATCGGGGCCTCGAGGCAGGCGTACTCGACCTCTTGGTGGTGCGCCGCGATCCCGTTGATGACCTTGAACGGCAGGTTGTGGCGCTGGGCGATCTGCGCGCCGATGGCTGCGTGGGGGCCCTCGACCTCATGATCGACCGCCTTGCCGATGTCATGGAGCAGGCCGCCCATCTTGGCGATCTGCACGTCGGCACCCATCTCGGCGGCGATGACCGCGGCAAGCCGGCTCGTCTCGACGACGTGGTTGAGCACGTTCTGCCCGTAACTGGTGCGGTACTTGAGGCGGCCGAGCAGCTTCACGATCTCGGCCGGGAGACCGGGGACCCCGGCCTCGTAGGCGGCCTGCTCGCCGGCCTGGCGGATCACGAGATCGACCTCGGCACGGGCCTTGGCCACGACTTCCTCGATGCGCCCGGGGTGGATGCGGCCGTCCGCGATGAGCTTGGTGATCGCGATCCTGGCCACTTCGCGGCGGACCGGGTCGAAGCCACTGAGCACGACCGTTTCGGGGGTGTCGTCGATGATCAGGTCGACGCCCGTCGCCTGTTCCAGGGCCCGGATGTTGCGGCCCTCACGGCCGATGATCCGGCCCTTCATCTCGTCGGACGGGAGATGCACGACCGAGACCGTGTGCTCGGCCGTGTGGTCGGCCGCCACCCGTTGCATCGCCGTGAGCACGATGTCGCGGGCCTTGTCCTGCGCTTCCTCGCGCGCGGACCGCTCGATCGCTCGGGCGAGCTTGACGGCGTCGTGCTCGGCCTCCGAGCGGACCGCTTCGAGCAACATGGACTTGGCGTCGTCGGCGCTCATGCCGGAGACGCGCTCGAGCGCGGCGACCTGTTCCTGGGTGGTCTTCGTCAGCTCATCTCGAGCCTTGTCGAGGTCGCGCTCGCGTTCGAGGAGCTTGCGGTCGCGCTGCTCGAGCATCTCGCTGCGCTGATCGAGCTGCTCGTCGCGCTGCGAGAGGCGCCGCTCCTGGGCGGTCAACTCGTTGCGCCGCGTGCGCGCCTCGTCTTCCGCTTCACGAGCGAGACGAAGCTTCTCGTCCTTCGCCTCGAGGATCAGCTCTTTCTGTCGGGCGCGGGCCTCTGCCTCGATCCGCCGGGCCTCGGCCTGGGCGGCTTTCATGCCCTGGGATGCCCACATCGAGCGGGCTAATGCGCCGAGAACGGCTCCGCCGACGGCGGCCAGCAGGGCCACCGCCACCACAACCGGTGTGTCCATCGGTTTCCTCCCATCCGGACCGGATCATGCGGCCGGACGCGTCATATATGCGACGGCACGATCACGAGACGAGGAGGAGGAGCGGCGACCGCACGCGGGCGGTGCCTGGTCCCGGACCGTCAAGCCGACTGTCCGGGCCCCCTCGATGGGCCGCGATCGGACCGGTACCTCGTTCGGAACGCCGGTAGATCGGCGCCTGGAACGTTCGGGGTAGCGTAGGGCCGGGACCCGGATGGGTCAAACCAACGGACGACGCGGATCCTGTAAAGCGCCGGACATGCGACGACGGCGCCGAGGTCGTAGCGCCGTCGTCGTGTCGCGGGGGGTCGGCGAGGGTCAGTGGTTCTTGGACTTGCCCTTGCCGTGCTGCTTGGTGGCCCTCGCCTCCGCACGAGCCGCCTCGCGCTCCGCCTTCGCGAGCGCACGAGCCGCGGCTGCAGCGGCGTGGTCCTTCTTCGCGGCCTCGCTCACTGCTCCCCCGTGGTTGCAGTTCTTGCCGCCAGTCGCCGGCGACTGCGCGACGATCGAGACCCACTTGCCGTGTCCGTTCTTCTGCTCATCCAGGGCGGGATCCCGCTCGGGCGGAGCGACCGGGACGCACTCGGTCGTCGGCGCCGCGGCTTCGGTCTGCTCGGTCGGCGTCGGCGAACCCTGAGCGACCCAGCTGACATAACCGCCGTGGTTGCAGTTCTTGCCGCCGGTTCGCTCGCTCTGCGCGGCTTCCGACGTTGAGATCACGTCATCGCCGTTGAGATCGACCGCAGCGGCCGCGGACGCCTCAGCGATAGGATCCTCGACGACGGTTCCGGGTTCCTCGCAATCGTCATCGATGCCGTTGCCGTTGAGATCCTCGAACGTCGCCGTGGTGTCGGGCGTGGTGATCTCGGTCGTTGGCGTCTCCGTGAGCATCACGCGACCGGCGGCCAAGCCCGCGAACACCAGGACGAGGACTACCGCGCCCGAGCTGGCCAGCCCGGTCGATCGTAGACGGGTTAACACGAGTTCCTTTCTCCTTCCCCCGGAGTCAGGAAATGACCGGCAGATGCCGGGATCAGTACGGGAAGAGTATCTCGGATAGGCCATCGACCTCCTACCCTGACCATGGTCCCGCGATGCGCCGGGAGGATGTTGCCCTGCGGAATGGTCTTGGGCCGTCCGGCACGGTGTGCCCAGACAACGGTCGACGACGAGCGTCAAGAGGCGGTCGACGAGCGTCGCGAATCGGCGACCTAATCGGCGGGCGCGTCGGCCTCGCGCGACACGGCGGCTGCCGCCACCTCCCGGCAGATGTCCGGGTCGAAACCGTTCCTCGCGAGTAGGGCGTATGCACGCTCACGGCGTTTCCGAGGGTCGTCGATCCTGTCGAGGACCCTGGCGTGCCGCTCGATCAATCGTTCTGCGGCGAGCCGGTCGGATGGGCGCGCGGCGTCGTCCGGGTCGGGGGTCGTCCCGAGTTCGCGCCGCTCGGCGAGGACCAGGTCGACGAGCGACCGATCGATGCCCTTGAGCCGGAGTTCCTCGCGGAGGGCGCGCTCGCCGCGCGGGCGCGCCCGATCGCGCGACTCAACCCACGCTCGAGCGAAGGCCTCATCGTCGAGGACCCCGAGGTCGCCGAGCCGCGCGATGGCATCCTCGACCAGTGCCGCCTGGTAGCCGGCGCTCGTCAGCCGGCGACGGACCTCCGTGACGGATCGCGAGCGAGCCTCGAGGAACCGCATCGCCGCCTCGAGCACGACCGCCGGATCATCGACCGCAGCCCGACGTTCGCGCCGCTCGGCATAGCTCTCGCGGCGAACGGGCACACCCAGGCTCGCCGTCAGGCGGCGCGGGCGCAAGGCCGCCGCGAGCACCGGCACGAGCGCACCTTGGTGTGCGTGAGTGCCGGCGCGGAGCGGAGAACGCAGCGAACGTGCCGCATCACGGCGAGCCTATTCGGCTTCTTCGATGCCCTCGACAGGTATCGGCGTGTCGGTGATCTTGCCGCGGATGCGCGACTCGATCTCCGCGGCGATGTCCGGGCTCGTTTTGAGGAAGTCCTTCGCGGCCTCGCGACCCTGACCGAGTCGGGTCTCTCCGAAGTTGAACCACGCGCCGGTCTTGGTCACGACGTCCATCGCGACACCCACGTCGAGCAGCCCGCCTTCCTTCGAGACGCCCTCGCCGTACATGACGTCGAACTCGGCGACCCGGAACGGCGGCGCGACCTTGTTCTTCACGACCTTGACGCGGACCCGGTTGCCGACTGACTCCGTGCCGGTCTTGATGGTCTCGACGCGGCGGATGTCCAGCCTGACCGAGGCGTAGAACTTGAGGGCGCGCCCGCCGGGCGTCGTCTCCGGGTTGCCGAACATCACGCCGATCTTCTCGCGCAGCTGGTTGGTGAACACCAGCGCGGTGTTCGAGCGCGAGACCGCGCCAGTGAGCTTCCGCAGCGCCTGGCTCATCAGCCGCGCCTGGATACCCACGAACGAGTCGCCCATCTCGCCTTCGATCTCGGCTCGCGGCACGAGCGCGGCAACCGAGTCGACGACGACGCAGTCGATGCCGCCGGAGCGGATCAGGGTCTCGGTGATCTCGAGTGCCTGCTCACCCGTATCCGGCTGCGAGACGAGCAGCTCGTCCACATTGACGCCACACGCTCGCGCGTAGGCCGGATCGAGCGCGTGCTCGACGTCGATGAAGGCGACCACGCCGCCTCGCCGTTGCGCCTCGGCCAGGACGTGCTGGCAGATCGTGGTCTTGCCCGAAGACTCCGGACCGAAGATCTCGGTGATCCGGCCGCGCGGAATTCCCCCGACGCCGAGCGCCAGGTCGAGTGCGATCGACCCGGTCGGGATCGAATCGACCGCCTGTCGCTCGGCCGAGCCGAGCTTCATGATCGCGCCGCGACCGAACTGCTTCTCGATCGCGGAGAGGGCCGCATCGACGGCCTTGCTCCGCTCTGCGAGCGCCCGTTCCGCTGTCCGCTCGTCCGTCATCGCCATCCGTTCGTCACGCTCCTCATCGATCGGTCCGATCCGTCAGCGGAGCCTTCCACGGTGGCGTCCGTCCGGCCGGTCAGGCTTCTTCCGTGTCGTCCTCGACGACTGGCTTCTCCTTGCGCGGCTTGCGGATCACCTCGACGTTCTGCGGTGGTTCCGACAGCGGCGCCAGGCTCGGTTGGGCGAGCTTGGCCTTCGGCTTCTTTTTCGCCTCTTTGCGGGGTCGATCCCGTGAGCCCATCGTGTCGCCTCCGCGTCGTCATGCAGCGTACCGAGGGCCCCTTCACGCGGACTGCTCGGCAACTTCACCGCCGCTTATCCGGCCCGCGCGCGAGCGCAGTGCCGACCGATCAGCTGGGAAGGTACCGGCCCGGATCGAGGCTCGGATCCTGGCCATGAAGTCTAGGGTGAAGGTCAGGTTGTGACAAGTCGCGAGACGGTACGCGAGCAGCTCCCGCGCGCGGAAGAGGTGGGCCAGGTAGGCCCGCGAGAACTGCCGGCAGAGCAGGCACGGGCAGTCCTCCTGGACCGGGGCCGGATCGTCAAGGAAGGTTCGATTTCGAAGGTTCAGGCGGCCGCCTTCCTTGCTGTCGCTCGGAACCCACAATTGGCCGTTCCGCGCCACCCGTGCCGGGAGCACGCTGTCGAACAAGTCGACGCCGCGGTGGACCGCTTCCAGCAGATCGACAGGCGAGCCAAGCCCCATCAGGTACCGCGGCCGCGGGTCGTCGGCGAGGACCCCGATCGCGACATCGAGCGCCTCCTCGCGCTGCTCCGGGGTCTCATCCCCGGCCAGGCCGCCGATGCACACGCCGTCGAATGGCAGTGCGGCGATGTACGCCGCCGACGCCGCGCGCAGGTCGCGATCGAGGCCGCCCTGGACGATCCCGAACATCGCCTGGTCGGGGCGCTGATGTGCGGCGAGCGACCGTTCGGCCCAGCGATGGGTCCGCGCCGTGGCGTCCGCCACCACCTCCAGCGGCGAGCTCGGGTAGACGGGCTGATCGAACGCGACCGCGACATCCGACCCGAGCGCCTCCTGCACGGCCGTGGCGTGCTCCGGAGTGAAGCGATGGATCGAACCGTCGAGGTGCGAGCGGAACGTGACGCCGTCGTCGTCGACGACCCGCAGGTCGCCCAGTGACACGACCTGGAACCCGCCGGAGTCGGTCAGGATCGGTCGGTCCCAGCCCATGAACCTGTGCAGGCCGCCAAGCCGCGCGATCCGTTCGTGGCCCGGACGCAGGTAGAGGTGGTAGGTGTTGGCCAGGATGATCGAGGCGCCTGTGGCATGCAGGTCGTCCGGGGTCAGCGCCTTTACCGTCGCGTTCGTGCCGACCGGCATGAACTGCGGCGTCTCGATCGTCCCATGCGGGAGTGTCAGTTCACCGACCCGAGCCCGCGTCGACCCGTCGGTCGGGGGCGGCGTCGTGGCCTCGTACCGCAGCGCCGGCGAGATGAAGGGCGCCGTCACGCCTCGTCCATCACCGGCGGCCCACCCCACCGACCACATTGAGAACGATCGTCAGGATCAGGCTCACCACGAGCATCGTCCCCAACGGCAGGTAGATCCGGACGGTATCGGTCTCGATTCGGATGTCGCCGGGCAGGCGACCGATGAACGGGAGGTTGGGTGCCAGGATGAGGATCACGCCGAGCAGCCCCAGCACGATGCCACCGAGCAGGAGCAGGCGACCGATGCCCTCGAGGCCGTCCATCTAGGCGTCCCGCGCCGACCCGTCGTCCCAGAGACCGACCGTCTCGGGCTCCGCCCGACGCGGCTGTGGGATCTCGTACCCGAGCCCCGACAGGTGGGTCCGGCCGAGCTCGGTCGCGATCCGCCCCTGCGGCGTGCGGTCGATGAAGCCCAGGCGCAAGAGGAACGGCTCGTGGACGTCCTCGATGGTCTCGGTCTCCTCCGATAGCACCGCGGCGAGCGCGGCGACGCCGACCGGCCCTGACGCGAACTTCTGGACGATCGCGGCGAGCAGCTTTCGGTCCGAGGAGTCCAGGCCCTCGTCGTCGATCTCCATCTGGCGCATCGCGACGCGAGCGGTCTCCTCGTGCACCCGGCCGTCGCCGTGCACCTCGGCGTGGTCGCGGACGCGCTTGAGCAATCGGTTCACGATGCGCGGCGTGCCCCGGCCGCGCCGAGCGATCGCCCGGATCGCGGCGGGATCGATCGGCACGCGCAGGATCTCGGCCGAGCGCTCGACGATCTGGCCGAGCTCGTCGTCGGTGTAGAAGTCGAGGCGGTACGTCGCGCCGAACCGGTCACGCAACGGGGAGCTGATGCGGCCCGCACGGGTGGTGGCGCCGACCACCGTGAACGGCTTGAGGCTGAGCCGGAGGCTCCGCGCGCTCGGGCCCGTGCCGATCATCACGTCAAGCGCGAAGTCCTCCATCGCCGGGTAGAGGATCTCCTCGACCGCGCGGTTGAGGCGGTGGACCTCGTCGATGAACAGGACGTCGCGCTCCTCGAGGCTCGTGAGGATCGCGGCGAGGTCGCCGGCCCGTTCGACGGCGGGGCCGGAGGTGTACCGGACGTTCACGCCGAGCTCGCGGGCGATGATCGTGGCGAGGGTGGTCTTGCCGAGGCCGG
>JBIOWA010000191.1:0-15356 GCA_044868045.1 Candidatus Limnocylindrales bacterium | reverse complement strand
GCCGTTCCTCGAGCGCACGGCTATTGGCGAGTGCGTGGTGCCCGCTCATGTGCTGCACCAGGACGGGATGGACCCGTGTCGCCGGATCGAGGTCCCAGCGGGTCGGCAACCGGCCGTCCGGGTATGTCTCCGGGTTCATGCCGACGGCCCGGATCCATGTCCCGTCCGGGGTCCGCTCGGCAGCGTCGGCGATGCGAGCGACGAGATCGGCGATGGAGGCGACCGCCGGGGACCGGACATCGACCGAGGCGAGCTCCGCACCGGTGAAGGCGAGGTGGTTGTGGGCGTCGACGAATCCCGGTAGCACGGAACGTCCCCCGACATCGATCATGTGCGCGTCGGCGGGCGCCGCGGCGCGTACGGCTTCGTCGCTCCCGACGGCCACGATCCGGTCGCCAGCGATCGCGACGCCGCCGGGTCGTGCCCGTCGGTCGGATCGTGCCGTGAACACGCTGCCGTTGACCAGGACCAGCCCTCGCATGGCACGCATCGTCGCATGCCCGCGCGCGGGGACCATTGTTACGGCCTTGCACCCAGGACTACGATGCAGCGGTCGCCGAGGGAGGACGACGATGCCACTGGGCCCCGGCCTTGGAGGAGGTTCGAGCCATGCGTCCTTGGAAAGCGGTCGCGACGTTCCTCGTGACGATCGTGATGGTCGCAAGCTGTGGCGGTTGCGGGACTGGTGGGGGAGGTGGGGCTGCCACCTCGGGCCCTGCGGAATCGGCCTCGGCCAGCGCCCCTGCCAGCGTGCCCGCCGAGAGTCCCTCGGCGAGCGAGGCCGGCTCGGCCGCTTGCAACCCGCCGAAGCAGGAGGGCGTCACCCTGACCTTCGTGTCCTTCGGTGGCGTTTACCAGGAAGCGCAGCGCAAGGCGTGGCTGCAGCCATACACCGAGCTGACAGGCGTCCAGTTCCAGGAAGATGAGAACTCGTCGAATGCGACGATCAAGTCCCAGGTCGAGGCCGGCCAGGTCACGTGGGACGTGGTCGACGTCGGGAACGACTTCGGGCTCGATGCCCACAAGGACCTGCTCGAGCCGCTCGACTTCTCGCTGATCCCGAAGGACGAGTTGAACGAGCAGCTCGGCATCAGCGATTGGCGCATCCCCGACATCACCTATGGCGTCGTTCTGGCCTACAACACCGACAAGACCGGCGGCAAGACCCCGGAGGGCTGGGCCGACTACTTCGACACGGCGAAGTTCCCGGGCAAGCGCGGGGCGTGGGACTACTCCGAGGGCGGCATGTTCGAGTTCGCCCTCATGGCCGATGGCGTCAAGCCGGCCGACCTCTACCCGCTCGATCTCGACCGCGCGACCAAGAAACTCGACACGATCAAGAACGACATCGTCTTCTGGACGTCGGGCGCCGAGTCACAGGAGCTCATCGGCTCAGGCGAAGTCGCGATGACGATGATCTGGAACGGACGCGGCTGGAGTGCCAAGTACATCGACAAGAAGCCGGTCGAGATCCAGTGGAACCAGCAGATCGTCACCGCCGACTACCTCGTCGTCCCGAAGGGGTCGCCGAACAAGGATGCGGCGATGAAGTTCATCGCGTACACGGCCTGCGCGGCGAACAACGCCGGGCCTTCGCAGTACATCCCATACGGTCCGACCAACAAGAACTCCACGCCGAACCCGGCGATGGTCAACGATCTGTCGGTCACCAACGCCGACGAGAACTCGGCGTACTTCGACGACAAGTACCTCATCGACAACTTCGACGCGATCGACGCCGCGTGGCAGGCGTGGAAGGGGTCGTGAGCAGCGAGCCGCGACCCTTCTGAACGATGACTGCCGGTGAGGCTCGCCGCCGCCCGCGGCTGAGCCTCGCCGGCCTGCGACCCGATCGCTGGTCGCTCCTCGCGGGCCCGGCGATCCTCTTCCTGGTCGTCTTCTTCCTTATCCCGTTACTGGCGATGGCCGTCCGCAGCGTCACTGACCCGCCCGGCGCCGGCCTCTCGAACTACGAGCAGTTCTTCGCCGAGCAGGCGTATGTCCGCATCCTCATCAACACGTTCTGGATCGCCCTGCTGGCAACCGTGGCGTGCCTCCTCGTGGGCTACCCCTTCGCCTACCTCATGACGATCGTCCCGGGTCGCATCGCGGGGCTGCTGTTCATCGCGGTCCTGCTCCCGTTCTGGTCGAGTTTGCTGGTCCGGACATTCGCCTGGCAGGTGATCCTGCGTGACACGGGGATCATCAACCGGTTTCTCCTTGACCTTGGCCTGATCAGCGAGCCGCTGACGCTCATCCGGACGACGCTCGGCGTGATCCTGGGCATGTCCCACATCCTGTTGCCGTTCATGGTGCTGCCGCTGTACGCGGTGATGCGGCGGATCGATCCCGAATTCGGGCGCGCCGCCGCCAACCTCGGGGCCACACCGGCGACCGCCTTCCTGCGTGTGTTCCTGCCACTGAGCCTGCCGGGCATCCTGGCCGGGTGCCTGCTGGTGTTCGTCCTGGCGCTCGGCTTCTATATCACGCCGGCGCTGCTCGGCGGGCTGCGCGACCAGATGATCAGCCAGCTGATCGTCCAACAGATCCAGCAGCGACTCGACTGGGGGTTCGGCACCGCGATGAGCGTGCTGCTCGTGGGCATCACGCTGGTGATCCTGTACGTCATGTCGCGCGCGGTTCGCCTGCGCGACGTCTTCGGCAGCGTGGTCGAGGACTGAGCGGATGACAGACTCGTGGCGGAGTCCCCGCCGCCTGGTGATGGCCGCGCTGGGGGGCCTGACCGTCTTCTACCTGCTGGCGCCGACGCTCGTCATCGTGCCGATGAGCTTCACCCAGGCTCGAATCCTTTCCTTCCCGCCCCAGGGGTTCACGTTACAGTGGTACCAGCGGATGTTCACCGACCCGCAGTGGGCTGCTGGCATCCAGCACAGCGCCCAGGTTGCGACGCTGACGGCGATCATCGCCACTGTCCTCGGCACGCTCGCGGCGCTCGGGCTCACCCGCGGGCGGTTCCCCGGCCGCCCCCTGGTCAACGCGCTCGCCCTGTCGCCGCTCATCGTCCCGGTCGTGGTGATCGCGATCGGGATGTTCGGCTTGTTCGTCCAATGGCGGATCAGCGGCTCGCTGGTCGGGCTCGTGCTCGCGCACACCGCCCTAGCCCTGCCATTCGTGATCGTCAACGTCGGGACGTCGCTGCGCACGATGGACCGCAACCTCGAGATGGCGGCCGCCAACCTCGGCGCCGATCCACGGCGGAGCTTCCTGCACATCACGCTGCCGCTGATCTTGCCGGGGGTCCTGGCCGGCGCGATCTTCTCGTTCATCACGTCGTGGGACGAGGTCGTGGTCGCGATCTTCATGACCTCGGCACGCTTCCGGACGCTACCGGTCGAGATGTGGGAGCAGGTCCGCCAGGTCGTCGATCCGACGGTGGCCGCAGTCTCGACCACGCTGCTGGTCGTGACGACGACCCTGCTCGTGGTCCTGTTCGTCGTCCGTCGCCAGGCACCCGCCCAATGACGGCCCGGACCGACGCCCGGGATCGACCGGACGCCAAGGATCGACCCGGGGCCGATCCGGAGCGCCCCGCCCTCGTCCTGCGGGGCCTGCGCAAGTCGTTCGGTGGTTCCGTCGCGGTCGACGGCGTCGATCTCGAGATCCAGCGCGGCGAGTTCCTGACGTTGCTCGGGCCATCCGGGTCGGGGAAGACGACGACCCTGCGAATGGTGGCCGGCTTCATGAGCCCGAGCGGTGGATCCATCGAGATCGACGGTCGCGACATGACCCGCGTGCCGCCGTATCGGCGCGACGTGGGCATGGTCTTCCAGAACTACGCCCTCTTCCCTCACATGACCGCCGCGCAGAATGTCGCGTTCCCGCTGCGGATGCGCGGCCGGCCGAAGGCGGAGATCGAGCGCCGCGTAGCCGACGCCCTCAGCCTGGTGAAGCTTGGCGACCTCGGCGGCCGGTATCCCCGGCAGCTGTCAGGCGGCCAGCAGCAGCGCGTGGCATTGGCGCGGGCCGTGGTCTTCGAGCCCCGCCTGTTGCTGATGGACGAGCCGCTCGGTGCGCTGGATCGCAAGCTGCGCAAGTCGCTCCAGCTCGAGATCATCCACGTGAGCCGCCAGCTCGGGGCGACCGTCCTGTACGTGACCCACGACCAGGAAGAGGCGCTGATGATGAGCGACCGGATCGCCATATTCAGCGCCGGTCGGATCGAACAGCTCGGGACCGGCGAGGACCTGTACGACCGACCGGCGTCGCTGTTCGTCGCCGACTTCATCGGCGAGTCGAACATCCTGCGTGGCACGTACGAAGCCGACGGAGCGAATGGCGGCTGGTTGACGCGCGGCACATCGCGCTTGCGGGTCGGGCGCAGCGCCGCGGAACGTTCGTCGCTCGAGGGCGGCGCGGCGGCCGCGCTGGTCGTCCGCCCGGAGCGGATCCGGATCGCGGGCTCGGGGTCGGAGGCTCCCTCAGGGGCGAACGTCGTCGATGCGACGGTCGGCGACGTGCTGAACCTGGGACCCGACACGCGGTACGAGCTGGTCCTCGATGGCGGTCAGCGGGTCTCGGTCCGCGAGGCCCGCCGGGGTGACGGCCGCCCCATGGACCATGGCGATCGCATCAGGATCGCCTGGTCGATCGACGATGGGCTCCTGGTGGCCGATCCCGGCGGTTGAGCTCAAGGGGCTGGTCGGGTTGGTGTCGCCGGGCGGCGTCCGGTGCGACTGGCGGTCCGGTTTTCAAGTCAAAGACCGGTGCCGGTGGCCGCACGCGGGCTCCGCGCGACTGCCAGTCCCGTTTTCAAGCCAGAGACCGGGGCCGGTGGCCGCTGACGGGATTCCTGCGACTACCAGACCCGTTCGGCCTCGCTACACGCCATTGAGGGCCCGCTCAGCCCGAAAACGTGCGCCCCAGTCGCGGGCCATGCCGGCCGCAGGCGTCGCGAATGCGTGCTCTCGCATCGATCAGGGGCGGCCCATGTTCGACTGCACGGTACGGACGATGAACCAGATCTCGAATGCCGCGAGGACGATCAGCACGATACCGATCACCGTTTCCACGTCGTCAGTCCCTCCGCTCGGCGGCCGTGATGCCCCGACCGCGTGCGGCCCATCATGCGCCGCCCGTTGGCGCGGCGCGCCAGCCGTTCCGGAACCACAAGCGTGACGTCGCCGCCCGGCCGGGCGATGGTGACCCACGGTCAACGATTTTCGATCCAACTGGAAGGTGACTCCGGGATCCGTACCCATCGTTGACCGAGAGTCAACACAACCGCACCGGGCGTGGCAATGCGTAACGCATCGAATGCGATCTGCTGCCTGTCAGGCGACAACGATGCCGCAGAGCGTGTGCCGTCCGGCGTTGCATTCAAAATCGTTGACCGTCGGTCAACAAATACGCTTTGGGAGCACCCTGGCCTACCTGGCGGTCGAAATCGTTGACCGACGGTCAGCAAACGTGCTCCGGGTGGGCATCCTGCGCCGCGAAATCGACGCGGGGAACGCACCCTTGACGCGGAGCCTCACCCCCGGCGCGGACGATCCTGGAGCCGCGGCACGATCGTCGTCAGCTCCGATGCGACATCGACGGGCCGCGCACCCATCGATACGAGGAGATCGAATACCTCCTCGCGCTCCTCGTGGCACATCAGGACGATGACCCGGGGAGCGTCAACACCTCGGCCGTGCCCGTACCCGCCGGCCCCGTTCAGCTCGGCTCTGAGCGCCGCGGTCTCGGACGGATAGACGGGCACGTCCGTCGCTGCGCCACCGCCGGACTTCACGCCGACGAGCAACTCCCCGATGATGGAGCTCGGCGTGCGGCCGCGGAGGTATTTGCGGGTCTCTTTGATCGCGACCCGCTGGGCGCGTTTCGCGGCGATCCGCCCGATCCCGCGCAGCGTGTCGTCCGGCCGGTCTCCGGCCGTCCCGATGATCACGGTGATCGGTGCGGTCCGCCCCGCGCCGCCCGCGGCCACACCCTCCGCGACGTCCAGGACCGCATCGACCCCGGCCTCGTTGTGGGCGAAATCGACGATCACCGTGCGCGCCCCGAGCCGGAACAGGTTGAGCCGGCCCGGCGAACGCTCGGTCGACGGCGCGAAATCAGTCAGTCCGTCCCGTACTTGGGCGAGCGTGGCGCCCATGCCGCGCGCCCCACCCGCGGCAGCCAGGGCATTGGCGACGTTGTGTTTCGCGAGCCCGCCGATCGTGATCGGAACACGGCCGACCTCGACGATCCGTGACGACCGGTCACCTTCTTGCTGGACCAGCCATCCGTCGCGAACGAGGTACGCGCGGCCGCCACGACCGAGGTGTCGTCGGACGATCCCCGGCAGTGCCCCGGACGCCGTCGAGAAGTAGGCGACATTGGCGCGCACGCGCCGGCCGATGGCCGCCACGAGCGGGTCGTCCCCGTTGACCACGACCCAGCCCGACGGCTTGGTGACGCGCGCGATCGTCGCCTTGACCTCGGCGAGCTCGGGCAATGTGTGGATGCCCTGCAGGTCGAGGTGGTCGGCCGATACATTGGTGAGCACCGAGGCATCGTTCGATTCGTAGCCCATGCCCCGTAGGACGATCCCGCCGCGGGCAGTCTCCAGGACGGCCACCTCGATGTCCGAGCGTCGCAGGATCGTCTGGGCGCCACCGGGCCCGGTCCAGTCACCCGGATCGACCAGCCGCTCGTCCACGAGCACGCCGTCCGACGTCGTCGTGCCGACGTGTCGACCGGCGAGCACCAGGATGTGGGTGATCAGGCGAGTCACGGTCGATTTGCCGTTCGTGCCCGAGATCGAGACGATCGGGATCCGTCGGTCGGCATCACGGATCCAGGGTGATGGCGTCGTCCGGGCGGCCGTGATCCGTTCGACCCAACGCGTCAGCAGCCGTTCCTGCGCGCCGGTCAGGCGGGCGGTCCGCGACGGCGACACGTCGCGCTCCGCCAGTGCAAGCGCCGCCTCGGTGAGGATCCGTGCGCGCTCCTCCCCGGTCCATGGATAGGTGACGATCCAGTGCCCGGGGTCGGACGATCGATGCACCGCGACGCCGGACCGACCCTCGCCGTGATCGGGGCGCAGCCGGCGGACCCAGGCGACGACTGCCGCCACGGGGTCGGGCCAGTCCCGTGCCGGGACCGCTGCACCGAGCTGGACGAGCGCGTGGCGGCCTGGGTCGCGCTGGCCGTACCACGTGCGACGGCGACCCACCGCCACCTCGAGCTTCACCACCGGCTCGAGCCGGTAGACGTTAGGCCCGTCCAGCAAGCGGATCTCGACCAGTCGCACCGTCCCGGCAGGATAGCAACCTGAACCGACGCGTAGACTGCCCCGGATGACGACCGGGACGCCTGATTCGACCGCGACCGGACCGATTTCGGCCGCCGAGCTCGAGCTGGAGGCGCTGCGCACATCCATCGCCTTCGACCTACCGGCGTATCTCGCGGACCTCGAGCGGCTCGTCAATATCGACTGCGGGACCTACACGCCCGAGGGTGTCGACGAGGTCGGCCGCTGGACCGCGAGTTTTCTGGGCCAGCTCGGCGCCGAGATCGACGTGCGGCCGGATCCCAACGGGCAGTACGGCAAGACCATCGTCGCCACGTTCCACGGCAAGGCCGACGGGCCACGGGTCCTGCTCATCGGCCACATGGACACGGTCTTCGATCCGGGCACGGCCGCCGCCCGCCCGTTCCGGATCGACGACGGCGACGGCGTCGCCTACGGCCCGGGTGTCACCGACATGAAGTCGGGGTTGCTCGCCGGGCTGTATGCCCTCAAGTCGATCATCGCTGAGTTCGATGGGCTGCCGTTCGAACGGCTCACGTTCATCGCCAACCCGGACGAGGAGGTCGGCTCGCCGAGCTCGCGCGACCACATCAAGGCCGCCGCCGCGGACGTCGACGTGTGCCTGGTCCTCGAATGTGCCCGCGCCAACGGTGACATCGTGTCGGCCCGCAAGGGCATCCTCGACACGCGACTGACGGTGCACGGTCGCGCCGCCCATGCCGGCGTCGAGCCCGAGAAGGGCCGGAGCGCGATCGTCGAGGCGGCCCGCCTCGTCCGCGACCTCCACGCGCTGAACGGCCGCTGGCCGGGCGTCACCGTGAACGTCGGCAAGATCGCCGGTGGCACCCGGCCCAACGTCGTCGCCGAGCGCTGCGACCTCGAGGTCGACGTCCGCTCGACGAGTGCGGAAGGCCTCGCCGACGTCGAGGCCGCGATCCGCGTGCTGGCCGAGGCGACCGAGGTTCCCGATACCACGATCGACGCCAACGTCGTCGTGTCGTGGCGGCCGATGGAGCGATCGGCCCGGAGCGGCAGGCTCGTGGACCATGCGAAAGCGATCGCCGGACGCCTCGGGTTCGCGGTCAACGACACCGCGACGGGTGGCGCCTCGGACGCGAATACCACGGCGGCCATGGGTGTGCCGTCGCTCGACGGGCTCGGACCGATCGGCGGCAACGACCACTCGCCGTCGGAATACCTCGAAATCGAGTCGATCGTGCCGCGGACGACGATGCTCGCCGGGCTTCTGCTGGCCATCGCCCGCGACCCCGACGTGTTGGCATGGCGGGCGGACGACCCGCGATTCCAGGGGTGAGCTCGGAGCGGCTGCGCATCTCATCGGGCGGACCGTGGGAGGCATCGACCGGGTACAGCCGGGCCGTGGTCGTCGGGGATTCGTGCTGGGTCGCGGGGACGACCGATGCCGGTCCCGACGGGACCTCGCAACATCCCGGCGATGCCGCGGGTCAGACCCGGGCGGTACTTGCCATCATCGAACGGGCCCTGTCCGAGGGCGGCTTCGCGCTGACCGACGTCGTGCGGACGCGCATGTTCGTGGCCGACATGACGTTGTCGGGCGAAGTGTCGGCAGTGCACGGCGATGTCTTCGGAGCGATCCGCCCGGCGGCCACGATGGTCGCCGTGGCGGCACTCATGCATCCGAGCGTGCTGGTCGAGATCGAGGTCGACGCAGGCGGAGCTGAGATCCGCCGGAGCCACCGTCAGACGGGCGCCGCCGTCAAACCGGGATCGCCGCGAAGCCTGTCCCCCGCGCGATCACGACGATCCCGACGGCCACGATCAGCCCGATCAGGAGATTCCGCCGCCAGGCCGTCACCGCGAGGCACGCCAGAACGGCGACCCACTCGATCCCGACGTGGAACGAGGGTGTACCGGCCGAGTCCGTCACGACCATGACCGCGACCGCCGCCAGGGCAGCGAGGACGGCCGGTCCAACCAGCTGGAGGTAGTCGAACCCCATCCGTGGAAGCCGATCCAGCCACGGCGTGAGCAATCCCAGCGCGCGCGATGGGTAGGTTACGAGGAACATCAGGACGGCGAGCGGGATCAGCTCGGTGCTCACGTCCCGTCCTCTGATCGGTCGGCGTCACGTTCGAAGCGCGCCCCCGGCATCCCATATCGCTCGGCTGACGGCGTCGTCCCCAGCGGCGCCGTCTCACGCGCCAGCCCCGCCGGCACGAGCAACCCCGCAACCGGGCCGATCAGCCCCCCGGCGACGATCCCGACCGCCGGGCTCGTGAGCAGCGCCACTGCGACCCCGACACCCGCCCCGACGATCGCAGCAGTCAGCTCTCGGCGGCCCGTGATCAGCCCGACCGACAGGCCGATCATCGCCGCGGGAAAGATGATGTCGACGCCGAACTGCATCGGGTTCGGGATCTGGCCGCCCAGGATCACGCCGACCGCGGTTGCAACGTTCCACGGGATCAGCGTCGACGCGATCGCCGCTATCCAGTAGCCCCACTCGTCGGTTCGACCGACTCGGCGGAAGTGCGCGACGGAGAGCGCGAACGCTTCGTCGGTCAGCAGGTGCGCGGCGACCGCTCGGCGGACGAACGGGACGTTGCGAAGCCACGGCGCCAATGCCGCCGAATAGAGGAGATGGCGGGCGTTGAGCAGTCCTGTCAGTACGACGATCGCCGGCCAGGCCAGCCCGCTCGAGATGTACCCGACCGCCGCGAACTGGGATGCGCCGCCGAAGACGATCAGGCTCATCGCGATCGCCTCGATCGGCGAGAAGCCGGCCTCGCGGGCGGATAAGCCGTAGACGAACCCGAACCCGAGGGCCGATGCGCCGATGCCCATCGCATCGACGAGGAGACGGCGCCGTGCGGCCGCCAGGTCCTCGATCGTACTGGTCACACCGCTCCGAGGGCTGAGGCGACGCACCCGCTGGCTATCAGCCCGAGGATCTCAGCGGAGGAAGGTCTTGCCGCAGGTCCCGTCGCAGACGACGTAGACGGCGTGCTTCTCCGCCGCGTATCCGGCCGCGTGCAGCAGGCCCGGACAGTCCTTGGTCGGGCACTTCCAGACCCACCAGCGTTCGTCGCCGTCGAGCGGGGTGGACTCAGCCTGCAGCGTCGCCGCCAAGCCGTCACGTTCGGACACGAGGCGGGCGATCGTGGCCGCACGGTCAGCCTCGGTCTCGCTCGTGTACGGATAGTTCTGGCCGACGTTCGACGTCACGGGGTTCCCTCCGGTCGCCGCGCTCGGCGGCGAAATGGCCGGTGGCGACGTCGTGTGAGCGCTCGCCCGCCACCGGCGACCCGGAGTATCGCACACGATCCCCGCTCCGCCGACCCCCGAAACGGATGGTCACCAGACGGCCGGCAGCCCCTCGCTCCGCGGGTCCGTGGCGGCAACGAGCGAGCCGTCCGGCTCGGCCGGCCCGCCGTTCACGAGCTCGATGGCGTGCTCGTGGCCGAGGTTGCTGTCGAAGGCGCCGGTCGGCACGAGGTCGTGCCCGAGGCCGCGGAGCGCCTCGGCGACGCCCGGGAGGTGGCGTGACTCGAGATGGACGTCGGTCGGTGGCGCGAGCAGCTCGCGCGGCTCCACGAACCAGCGAGGCGCCGCGATCGCCGTCTGGATGTCCAGCCCGCCGTCGACGACCGCGCTCACGAACTGGGCGTGGATCTGTGGCTGGGCGTCGCCGCCCATTGAGCCGACCACGATCCACGGACCGGGCTGACCGTCCCGGAACAGCATCCCGGGGAGCAGGGTATGGAGCGTCCGTTTCCGCGGAGCCAGCACATTCGCGTGGTTCGGGTCAAGGCTGAAGTAACTCGCGCGGTTCTGGTAATGGATCCCCGTCTGCGGATCGACGACCGCCGACCCGAAGCCGGCCCAGTTCGACTCGATCAGGCTCACCGCGTTCCCCTCAGCGTCGACCGTGCCCAGGAAGATCGTGTCGCCGCCCGGCGGGTTGGTGGCGGGTGCGGGCTGCTCGGCGCGACGCGGATCGATGCGCGCCGCGAGCGTCTCGAGGCGGTCGGGATCGAGCAGCGTGCCGACCGGCACGTCGCGTGCCTCGGGATCGGTGAGGTAGGCGTCCCGGTCCATCAGCGCGAGCTTCGCCGCCTCGATGCCGAGGTGGATCCATCGGGCGTCGGCCACGCCGTGTACGCCGAAGGAGGCGCGGTCGGGCGGGTCGAGCCGTGCCAGGATGCCAAGCAGCTCGAGCGCGACGATGCCCGAGCTGTTGGGTGGGTGGGTGGTCACGCGAACGCCGCGATACTCGATCTCGATCGGCTCGCCCCACGTCGAGGTGTGGGAGCGCAGATCGTCGTGCGTGATCGGCGACCCGGCCCCAGCTAGCGCCGCCGCCTGACGTTCGCCGAGATCGCCGTCGTAGAACGCATCGAACCCCTCGCGAGCCAGCGTCTCGAGTGTCGAGGCCAGGGCGGGCTGGCGGACGCGTTCGCCCGGCCGCCAGGCGCGACCGTGCGGGCGGAAGACCGCATCGAATCCGGCGTCCGGGCCCAGGAGCCGTCGACAGATCGGCGCCATCGACTCGACCGCGTCGGCGTAGTCGTCCGAGGCGGGGAAACCGTTCCGTGCCAGCTCGATGGCCGGCGCGAGGATCGCGCCGCGGGACAGGCGACCGTACCTCGCATGGGCATCGCCCCACGAGCGGATCGCGCCGGGGACCGTGATGCTCAGTGGACCGCGGAACGGCATCCGCTGGTGACCCTCCGCCCGCAGGTGCGCCGCATCCGCGGTGGCAGCAGAGCGGCCCGATCCGTTCAGCGCGACCTGGCGTCCGGTGGCAGCGTCCCAGATGAGCCAGAACGCGTCACCACCGACGCCGCAGCTCTGGGGCGCCACGATGCCGAGCACCGCGTTCGTCGCGATCGCCGCGTCGACCGCGGTCCCACTCTGGCGCAGGATCCCGAGCCCAGCCGCGGTCGCAAGATGGTGAGGCGCCACGACCGCGCCGTGCGTCCCGCGCGCCAGGGGCACCGGAACCCACGGTCGCCCGCGCCCGTTCGGCTCGGCAGGTCTCACGACGCCGTCTCGGGCGCCTCGGTCAGGGCGTCCTCGTCGCGTCGGAGCTGGGACAGCGGGAGCAGCGCGACGGCGAGCAGGATCGCGGTCGCGACGAGCATCCCGTCGATGCCACGCGCGTGTGCCGCGTAGCCGCCGATCAGCGCTCCCGTGATCTGGCCCACTGCCAGGAACACCGAATACAGGCCCATGATCGCGCCACGGTCGTGCGGGAACCGCTCCGAGATGTCCGCCAGGAGCCCGAGCGCGGCCGGGGTGGCACCGGCGAGCACGAACAGCCCGAACCCCGCGACCGAGGCCGCACCGAGCACGACGGCGATCGGGAGGCCATCCGCGTGGTTGGCGACCAGTGCGGCCGCGACCAGCGCGCCGCCGCCGAGGATACCGTACAGGATGATCGTGGTCCGGCGCATGTTCTTGAATCGATTGCCCCAGTACAGCAGCCCAAGCCCGAACAGGATGCCGATCACGACGGCGGCGCCCGAGATCTGGACCGCGCTGAAGCCGCGCATGAGCGCTTGTTCCGGGAATTCGGGATTGGCCTTGGCGAACTGGAAGATCGACTGGCTGAACCACAAGCCGATCGAGGCGTTCACCGCGATCCACGTCGGGGCGAGCAACCAGACATGCGAGCTCCGGATCAGGTCGAGATAGCGCCCGAAACCGACGTGCGGGGCCTGCACGGCATCCGACTCACCGGCTGGATCGGCGACCGTCCAGAAGATGGCAAACGAGACCCCGTACATCACGGCATTGGCGAAGAACGCGACCGGACCGAGCAGGGCGAACGCGATCGGTGCGACGGCGAAGCCCAACCCGATCCCGAGCAGCGTCGCCCCTTCGAACCGGGCGGACATCTTGCCGCGCAACCCTTCGTCCGACGCCGTCACGATGGCGATGAAGCCGAGGATCGACGGGACGCTCGCCGCCGTCGAGGCACCCTCCAGCCAACGCGTGCCGCCGAGGACGACAAGGTTGGTGGTGAGCCCGGTGAGGATCACGGCAATCGCCCCGAACGCGGGACCGTAGAGCATCACCCGGTGATGCCCGAGTCGGTCGGACAGGATCCCGAAGATCGGGGACAGGATCAGCTCGGCGAGGAAGAACGTCGCCGAGAAGATGCCGACGACGATCGGGTCGACCCGCGGACCGCCGTGGTCGGGGAGCTGCGCGAGGTAGACGCCGAGCATCGCCCCGGTGAGCCCGGTGCTGAAGCGCAGCGTGAAGGTGCCGGCCAGCACGGCCCACATCGATCGATCCATGCCCGGAAAGCGTACCGGGAAGGCGGTGGACGCGGCTCGTATGATGCCCCGCATCGGCCGAGACCCTCGGTCCGTCGGGAGGAGGAGCCCCGTGGCCCGCGTCGCGATCTTCACCGACTCCGCGTCCGATCTCGATCCGGCCGAGGCCGCCGCCTCGGGTATCAAGATCGTGCCGTTGCTCGTGAGTTTCGGGTCGGAGACGTTCAAGGCCGGCGTCGAGCTGAGCGGTCCCGATTTCTGGAAGCGGATGACGGCGCCCGACGCGCCCTTCCCGACGACGGCCGCCTCATCACCCGGGGACTTCAAGGAGGCCTATGAGGCGGCCTTCGAAGCCGGCGCCGAGGCGGTCGTGTCGATCCACGTCGCGGGCTCGCTGTCCGGCACCATCAAGAGCGCGCAGATCGCCCGGGACATGCTGCCGGACCGGGAGATCCACGTCGTCGACTCACTGGGTGCATCGATGGCCGAGGGCATCCTGGCGCGCATGGGGATCGAGCTCGCCGAGGCGGATGTGCCCGCCGAGGAGATCGCGGCGGAGCTGGAATCGCGCGCCCCGGACATGCGGATGTACGTCGCCCTCGAGACGCTCGAGTACCTCAAGAAGGGCGGACGGATCAGCGGGACGCAGGCGGCGATCGGGACCCTGCTATCGGTCAAGCCGATCATCATGGTCAAGCACGGCGAGGTCACCACGGCGGAGCGCGTCCGCACCCGCTCGAAGGCGCGGGAGCGGCTGCTCGAGCTGATCTTCGAGCGACCCGTCGAGCGGATCGCGATCCTCCACACGGTCGCCCCGGACGTCGAGGCGTTCCGGGCTGAAGTCCTGAAGCGGCTGCCCGGCGTTGATCCCGAGACCGTCACGGTCGAGCTGGTCGGCCCATCGGTCGGACCGCACCTGGGCCCGGGCTGCGTCGGCGCGGCGGTGCTGTACCGCCCGAGTTAGACCCGGCCGGGTCAGGCCGCAGGTTGCCGAACGGTTGCGACAACCTTGCGGACCGGTACCTCCGTACCGGCGCGACCGGTCCACCTGCGGCTATACTCCGCGTCGCACATGAGTCGCGCGTCGCTGGTCCGGCGAGCTTCCAAGGGACCGGTCGATGTGCCCCGTGGGGTCGTCCGGGAGACGACCCAGACCGACGCGGCGGCCGAGGAAGGCCGCCCGAGATCGAGGTTCTTCAGTCAATGACCACCGAGAATGTCGCTGCGCCCATCAACGCGTGGGAAGTGGCCCAGCGACAGTTCGACCTCGCCGCCGAGCGCCTGAACCTGGACCCCGGATTGCGCCTCGTCCTGCGCGAGCCGCGACGCGAGTTCACCTGCCATTTCCCGGTCCACATGGACGACGGGTCGGTCCAGGTCTTCACCGGCTACCGGGTCCAGCACAACCTGGGGCGCGGCCCGGCGAAGGGCGGCATCCGGTACCACCAGGACGTCACCCTCGACGAGGTCAAGGCCCTCGCGATGTGGATGACCTGGAAATGCGCGGTGGTCGGCATCCCGTACGGCGGCGGCAAGGGCGGGGTCATCGTCGACCCGAAGCGCCTGAGCCAGAAGGAGCTCGAGGCACTGACCCGCCGGTTCTTCACCGAGATCGAGGTGCTCGTCGGGCCGGAGAAGGACATCCCGGCCCCGGACGTCAATACGAACGCCCAGATCATGGCCTGGATGATGGACACCTACTCGATGCACGCCGGGTTCACCGTCCCAGGCGTCGTCACCGGCAAGCCGATCAGCCTCGGCGGCTCTGAGGGGCGCCTCGAAGCCACCGCACGAGGGACGGTCTTCTGCATCATCGAAGCTGCACGCCATAACGG
>JBIOWA010000190.1:0-2826 GCA_044868045.1 Candidatus Limnocylindrales bacterium | reverse complement strand
CGTCGCAAACCCGATCGAGCAGGAAGCCGCGGAGGTAAGCGACTTCGCCGAGTGGCCGCTGATGATCGGCATCGCGGTCATCGTCGCGTACCTGGCCGACCGGATCGCGAGATCGGCGCGACACTACGCGGCGCTCTACCGGGAGGCGAGCGAGCGGCTGTTGACAGCCCACGAGCAGGAGCGCGGCCGGCTCGCCCGCAACCTGCACGACGGGGTTGGCCAGACGCTGACAGCTGTGATCCTGACCCTCGACGCGGCCGAATCTGAACTCTGGGCCGGCGCGAACCCACCGCCCGGGCACGCTCGATCGTCGATCGCCCGAGCCCAGACGCTCGCGTCTGCGGCCCTCGACGAAGCGCGAGGCGTGGCGGCCAAGCTACGACCGGCCAGGATCCACGAGATCGGGCTCGGCGCGGCTCTGGCGAACCTCGCACGGGACGCCGGCGTGGCCGTCGAAGTCCGCTTCGATCCGGCGATCCTGCCACCCGGCATGCTCGATCCCGAGCCCGAGATCGATGCCTATCGGGTCGTCCAGGAGGCCATCGGGAATGCCGCTCGCCACAGTCGCGCCACGCTGATCTGGATCGACGGTGCGGTCGCCGACGGTGAGATCCGGCTGGAGGTCGGCGACAACGGCCGGGGCCTCGATCGGACCGCCTCGACGCGCGGCCTCGGCCTGGCCGGCATGGAGGAACGGGCCGCGATCCTGCATGCGACGTTCGAGCTCCGCTCGCGCCCGGGGAAGGGCACGGTGATCACGCTCGTCCTCCCGAGGTCGCCCGAGCGTGAGCCGCTGGCGCAGTCCGCGGCAGCGCTCGCGAGCGCGGAGGCCGCGCTGTGATGGACGGAGCGAGCCTGCTCGCTGGCGACCGGCAGAATGGCGAACCGATCGTCCGGGGCGGGCCCGGTCAGCGCGTGTCGACCACCGCGCTGGGCAAGAGCGCCCATCCGATCCGGGTCGCGCTGGTCGAGGACCACCACCTCGTCCGTGAAGGCCTGCGGCTCGCGCTCGCCGGGGCCGACGGTTTCGAGATCGTCGGGGAGGCGGCCAACCGGGCCGGCGCCATCGACCTCGTGGCGGCCACACGGCCCGACGTCCTGTTGCTCGACCTCACGCTGCCCGAGGGCGACGCGTTGCCACTGCTCGAATCGTTGCCGGCGATCCAGCCCGGGCTCCGCATCATCATCCTGACGATGCATAGCGATCCCGAGACCGTTCGCCAGGCCCTGGCGGCAGGGGCATCTGGTTATCTCGTCAAGGGCGCCCATCTCGAGGAGCTCTTCGCGGCGATCCGGGCGGTGGCGCGCGGCCAGCGCTACTTGCACAGCAGTGTCACCGAGGCTGTGGTCGAGGACTCGATCCGCTGGTTCCGGAGTGGTCCGCTGAGCGTCCGGGAGCGGGAGATCCTGCGGCTCGTCGCATCCGGTCATGCGCCATCCGAGATCGGCGGGATGCTCGGGATCAGCGTGCACACCGTCCGACGGCACATCGCCAACATCTCGGACAAACTCGGTATCCATGGCAACAACGCCCTGACCAGGTACGCCATCCGAAGCGGCCTCGTGACCGACGACTGAGTCGGCGCGGCGGCGACCTGGCGGACGCCGATGGTCATCAGTAAGCCCCCGAATGATGGAAGTTATGTATAGGCGGGGGTAGTCCGGGGCACTGATGATGTGGCGGTCGGGTCGGGGGATCCGGCGGGGATTTCGGTGGGGTTACAGGTCAACACCTGACGTCGCGGAGGGGTGACGTCCTTGGTTCCGCCGTCGACCGGACTTCGGAGGGGGATGACGAGATGATGCGCGCCCTTGTCAGCACGAGCGTCCGCTTCCGTTTGATCGCGATCGGCATCGCCGGCGTGCTGTTGCTGGTCGGGGCGACCCAGCTTCAGAACGCCCGGGTCGACGTCCTGCCCGAGTTCGCGCCGACCACCGTCGAGGTCCAGACCGAAGCCTTGGGTCTGTCCGCCGAGGAGGTCGAGGAGCTGGTGACCGTTCCGCTCGAAGCGGACCTCCTTCACGGCGTCGCGTTCCTCGACAAGATCGAATCGCGATCCATCGCCGGGCTGTCGTCGATCGTCATGACGTTCGAGCCCGGGACCGACGTCCTGAAGGCGCGTCAGGTCGTGGCAGAGCGGATGACCCAGGCCCATGCCCTGCCCAACGTGGCGAAGGCACCGGTCATGCTGCAGCCGCTGTCCTCGCTGAACCGGTTCATGATCGTCGGGCTCAGCTCGGCCGATAAGTCGTTGATCGAGATGTCGGTCCTCGCGCGCTGGACGATCCAGCCCCGACTGATGGGTGTGCCCGGTGTCGCGAACGTGTCGATCTTCGGGCAGCGGGAGCGCCAGCTCCAGGTCATGGTCGATCCCGCGCGGCTCAGCCAGCGCGGCCTGACGCTCGATCACGTCGTCGAGACCACCGGCAATGCGTTGTGGTTCTCACCGCTGACGTTCCTCGAGGCCTCGACGCCGGGCACCGGCGGCTTCATCGATACACCGCAGCAGCGGCTCGGCATCCAGCACATCTCGCCGATCCGCTCCGCCGAGGATCTCGCCCAGGTGGCGATCGATCGCGGCCCCGACGCCGCGCCGCTGAAGCTCGGCGACGTCGCCACCGTCATCGAGGACCATCAGCCGCTCATCGGCGACGGTCTCGTTGGTGACGGCGGCGGCCTCGTCCTGGTCCTGGAAAAGTTCCCCAACGTCAACACGCTCGATGTCACGCGTAACGTCGAAGCCGCCCTCGAGGCGATGAAGCCTGGGCTGCCCGGCGTCACCGTCGACACGACGGTCTTCCGTGAGGCGTCGTTCATCGATGCCT
>JBIOWA010000189.1:0-3261 GCA_044868045.1 Candidatus Limnocylindrales bacterium | reverse complement strand
CGACGTCGACCGCTGGCCGGGTCGAAGATCAACCCCATCCGACCGAAGTCGACCTGACACTCGTCGCCCGGTTCACCGTCGGCGACACGCACCGTCGGGCCCCGGCCCCGGCTGCGCCCGCACACCTGTCAACGGTCAGTTGGATCGCCCCGTAGGCGGCCGCGGGTTCTCCCCGTGGACGGTCGGGCTGGTTCCCCAGGGACGGTCACGGGATTCCCCGCGGTTAGGTGAGTGGTTGGACCCCCTTTCCGTGGGCGGCGTCGGTGAGGCGGACGCTGTCGCCGGTGGTGACGAGGACGTGGGCGTGGTGCATGAGCCGGTCGACGAGGGCCGAGGCGATGGTGCGGGGCATGAGCTCGTCGAAGCCTGAGGGGTGAAGGTTGCTGGAGATGGCGACGGAGCGTCGTTCGTAGGCGGCGTCGATGAGGCGGTAGAGGCCTTCGGCGGCGTCGGTGGTGATCGGGAGCAGTCCGATGTCGTCGACGATGACGAGGTTCGAGCGCAGCACCGGTTTGAGCGCTTTGGTGATGGTGTCGTCGATGCGGTGTCGGGCGACGAGCCCGCCGAGTTGTTCGACGCTGAACCAGGTGACGGTGAGGCCGGCGTCGATCGCGGCGTGGCCGAGCGCTTCGCAGAAGTGGCTCTTGCCGGTGCCTGAGGGGCCGGCGACGACGAGGTTCTCGTGGCGGCCGACCCACTCCAGCGAGGCGAGGGCACGCTGGGTGGTGGCGGGGATGGAGAACCGGTTGGGGTCGAAGGTGTCGAAGGTTTTGCCGGCGGGGAACGCGGCGCGGCGACGGCGGATCTCGGTGGTGGAGGCGTCACGGCCGCGGGCTTCTTCTTCGAGCAGCACTCTGACGGCTTCGGCGGGTTCCCAGCGCTGTGCTTTGGCGGTGGCGAGGACGTCGGGGGCGTGGCGGCGCACGTAGGGCATGCGCAGCCGCCGACAGAGCTGATCGATCTCGGCGAGCGCAGCGCCGTCGGGGACGGCAGCGGCGGTCATGGGCGGTATCCCAGCGTGAAGGCGAACCGGTCGAGCTCGGCGCTGATCTCCTCGATGGTGAACAGACCGAAGCTGAAGTGGCGCATTGACCGGGCGAGGTCGGCGTCTGACGCGAACCAGTCGCGCAGCCATTGCAAGGCTTCGGCGATCTCGATCGCTGAGGCGGCGTCGAGGGTGACGGTCGTCGGGGTGTTCATGACGTCACCTCCGGCTCGTCGTCGCCACTGGCGTCGGTGGTGTGGGTGCCGATGTGGCGCCAGGCGGCGGTGCCGGGCTGCAACGAGTGATCCTCGGAGGCCCGGGTCGTCGATGTTGGGGTGGTGGTGAGGATCGACAACAGGTCGCTGATCGTGAACCGGGAGGCGATGGCGGCCTGACCGAGGGCCCGGTCGACGGCGTCACGGTCGAACACCTTGGTCAACTCGACCGCTTCACGCATCCGGTGCTCGATGCCCCGGGCGCCGACGGCGGCGGCCTCGACCAGCCACGCCGCGGCACCCGACCCGATCCCCAAGAACGCGGCCTCTGCGGCGCTGCGGGCCTTCGGTTCGCGGTGCAGCGGATCGCTGCGCCGGTTCGGATAGTGCGCCTCATCCAAGCTGACCTGGCCGGAGCCGACGAGTCGGTGACGGGCGATCTCGACCGGCCCCGACGCCGGCGTGGCGACCACGACGAGCTGGTCGCCTTCGACACGGACCCATACCCGTTGATCGACCCAGTCGTGTGGCACCGAGTAGCGGGCCCCGCGATGGTTGATCGTCGAGGACCAGCCGACCGCCCGGGTCTCACCGAACGCGGCAGTGAACGGATCCGCCGGCACCGCATGCAGATGGGCTCGTTCGATCTCCAGCCGGTCCACCGGGCGCTCGCCGGTCATGCGGTGCACCCGACCGTTGACGGTGTCACAGAACGCGTCGCACGCGGCCTGGAGCTGGTCCCACGACTCGTAGTCCGGGAGCAGGTTGTGGTCGGTGGGCACCAGGTCTGCCTTGGCCAACTTGACGCTCGATTCCGAACCGCCCTTGGACTCCGGATCCGCCGGCACACAGGTGGCGATCGACAGGCCGTAGTAGTGGGCGACCGCGACGATCTGCGGGTTGCGCACCGCGATCCCCGCGATGTGCCGATCCGTCACCGTCTTTTCGTTGTCCGTCAACGCGAACGTGGGGGCGCCGCCGATCCGGCGGAACGTCGCATCCAACGCGGCGATCACCGACGGCATCGTGCGGTCCCGCAACGGGACCACCACCCGGAACCGGGACCACGCCAACCAGGCGACGAACAACACGATGCGCGGTCCGGCCAACATCGGTCCCGCCGCGTAGTCCCACTGCAACCACAGGCCAGGCTCGGTGATCCACGGCATGTAGACCCGATGCGACGTCCGGCGCCACTGCTCCTTCACCGCCGCCACCACCCGGCGGGTGGTTCGTTCCGAACCCGGATAGCCCATCGCCACAAGCTTCTCGTGAACCACGTCGGCACGGATCCGGCCATCGGAACGGTCGACCCACTCCTGGATCTTGTCCACGAACGGCTCCGTCACCGTCTGCCGATCACCGCCCTCCGACGGATCCAACCCGGCCGCCCGCGCCGCGACGTAACGGGCCACGGTGTGATGATCACAACCGACCAACGCCGCCGCTGACCGCAACGACTTCGTCAGGTCGTAAGCCTCCAAGATCTCCAAGATCTTCTCCTTCGAGTACATGAGATGACGGTCCTCCTCGGACGTGCAGGTGCTGAACAGCCGGCACGATCGCCGAGGAGGACCACCCACAGATGGATGGTCAAGTGGGGAATCTCATGACCGTCCCTGGGGACCAACCAATGGCCGTCCCTGGGGAAGACCCACGGCCACCTACGGGGAGGATCTCATGGCCGTCGGCATTTGGCGCGCGAGAACCGGCCCGCGACGGCGGCGTGCAGCACCTTGGTGCACAGGTGTAGAAGCTCACAGACTGCATCGGACGAACGATCACTAGGTCGCTGCGGGACTGCGGGTCGGGAACCGGGCAGTCGTAGCGCGGGTGTCGTCGATTGCTCGAGGTCGTCTCGACGTCGAAGGGAACGGTGGCTTTCCGAGAATCGCTGGATTTCCTGCGCGCCAATCGAGCTCGCCGAGGGTCGATGTTCGGTGTGTGCCCAGCGAACCATCGGAGGTCCTGATGCCCCGCCGCCCCGAACCGGCCGAGCTGACCACCGCGCGGGAACAGCTCCGCGCCCGCTACGAGTCCCACCAGGCGGCGGCCGTGGCC
>JBIOWA010000188.1:0-5187 GCA_044868045.1 Candidatus Limnocylindrales bacterium | reverse complement strand
TTCGACGACTACATCAAGAACACGATCGCCCGGTTCCAGGAGACCTACCCGGGCGTCAAGGTCAACTGGGAAGATCATCAGGCGACCTTCCAGGACGACCTCAAGAACTCGTTCGCGGCCGGCAACGCCCCGGACGTGATCAACCTGTCGGTCGGTGAGGGCTGGGTGTCGGATTACGCGACTCGCGGCCTGCTGCTCGACCTCGACAGCACCGTCCCGCAGGAAGTCAAGGACATCTACTTCGACGGCCTCTGGAAGTCCCAGAACGTCGACGGCAAGAACTACCAGTTCCCCTGGTACCAGGGCGTCAGCGTCGAGCTGATCAACAAGCGACTGTACGAGGCCGCCGGGCTCAAGGTCGAGGACTTCCCCAAGACCGTCCAGGAAGTGCCGGCGGTGTGCAAGACGATCTACGAGAAGACGAAGGTCGTCTGCGACCTCCGCCTGACCGTCAACGACCTGCTCGCGCAGATGGTCTACGAGGGTGGCGTCAAGGTCATCTCCGATGACGGCAAGACCTTCACCTTCGACTCGGCCGACGCAGTCGCGTGGCTCCAGATGTACGTCGACATGGTCAAGGGCGGTCACGTGGACAACACCGCGCTGACCACCCCGGACGACCGTGTCGGCCTGCTGATCTTCTCGGCCGGGCAGGCGCCGTTTTACCAGACCGGCCCCAACCTGATCCGTGAGGTCAAGTCGAACAACGCCTCGCTGTACGAGGATCTCGCGGTCGTGCCAGCCCCGGTCGGCAAGTCCGGCGTCCTCGGCAAGGGCCTGATGGGCATGTCTGTCAAGGCCGATACGAAGTTCCCGAACGCGTCCATCGCGCTGGCCCAGTACTTCACGAACCCGCGCGCCATGGTCGAGTTCGCCAAGCAGGTTGCGGTCTACCCGTCGTCCGCGAAGGCGTTCGAAGATCCCTTCTTCAGCTCCACCCCGGAGCTGATCGAGGACAGCGCGCGCCCGATCGCCGGTGAGACCATCGCCAAGTACGCTGACATCGTCCCGACGATCCCCAAGAAGGCCGACGTCAACGCCATCGTCCTCGCCGCCATCGAGAAGGCCCTGTTCGGCGACGCGCCGGCACAGCAGGCCCTGACCGATGCGGTCGCGGCCGCCAACAAGCTGCTCCAGTAGGGCGCAGCCAACCATCGGCCCGCCTCCCGTCCCCCAGGAGGCGGGCCGAACCATCTCCCTGATGACCACCCTGACCGACCGATGACCCGCAATCGAACGGCGACGCCGTACCTGTTCCTGCTCCCGGCACTCGCCCTGCTCGGCGTCTTCGTCTTCTACCCGATCGGTGCGGTCGTCTACTACAGCCTGACCGACTACGACATCGTTCGACCGCCGGTCTTCATCGGCCTTGACAACTTCGTCCGCCTGCTCGACGACGACACCTTCAAGCTGGCGTTGCTGCACTCATTCGTCTACCTGCTTGTCACGCCGATCCTGATCGTGCTCTCGATCATGCTGGCGATCGTCGTGAACCGGAAGCTGCGCGGCATCCACATCTACCGCGCGCTGTACTTCGTGCCGGCGGTGAGCGGCAGCATCGCGATCGGGCTGTCGTGGCGCTGGCTGTTCGACCGCAGCGGGTTCATCAACTCCGTCCTGCAGTCCTGGGGCGTGATCCAGGAACCGATCCAGTGGCTCGCGACGCCGTCGCTCGTGCTGCCGATCGCGATGCTGCTGACCATCTGGGCGGGCGTCGGCTACTACTCGGTGATCTTTCTGGCCGGCCTGCAGAACGTCCCGGAGGAGCTGTACGACGCGGCCCGCATCGACGGCGCTACCGATTTCCAGAAGCACCGCTACGTGAGCATCCCGGCGCTGCGCCCGCAGATCGTGTTCGTGGCCGTCATCTCGAGCCTCGCCGCGCTCAAGGTCTTCGACGAGATCTACGTCCTGACCAACCGCACCGGCGGCGTCCTCGACAGCGGCGTGACGATGGTCTTCTACCTCTGGGAGCAGGCGTTCCAACGGAGCAACGCCGGCTATGCCTCGGCGATCGCCATCGTGCTGCTGGTCGTCACGCTGGGGTTTTCGATCGTAAACGTCCGCGCCCTCGAGCGCGGCAATCCCGTCGGCGACCGATGAGCGGGCTCGACGTGAGCCGGCCCGCGCCGGCGGAGGTGCTCGTCGCGGAGCGGCCGGGGCGCCGGGCCGCGCGGCGCGGTCGATGGCTGCGCGACGGGGCGTGGTATCTCGTGTTGACCGCGATGGCCGTGATCACGGTGTTCCCGTTCGCCTGGATGTTCCTGACATCGATCAAGGGCCCGACCGACCCGATCACGTCGGTGCCGCCGCAGTTCCTGCCGAACGCCCCGACGATCGCGAACTACCTCAAGGTTTGGGACAGTCTGCCGATCCTCAATTACTTCCTGAACTCGACGACCGTCGCGGTCGCCACCGGGCTCCTGAACGTGCTGGTCGCGGCGCTCGCTGCCTACCCGCTCGCCAAGATGCGGTTCTGGGGCAGGGAGGCGATCTTCTACCTGCTGCTGGCGACGCTGATCGTGCCGGCGCAGCTGACGTACATCCCGAGCTTCATCCTCGCGGTCAACGTCTTCCACTACTACGACACATTGCCGGCGCTGATCCTCCCGAACATCGTCAGTGCGTTCAACATCTTCCTGCTGCGCCAGGCATTCCGTGGGGTGCCGAACGAGCTGATCGACGCGGCCCGGGTCGATGGCGCCGGGGAGTGGCGGATCTGGTGGTCGATCCTCCTGCCGATCGTGCGGCCGTCGCTGGCAGCGGTCGCGATCTTCACGTTCGTGACGTCGTGGAACGACTTCCTCTGGCCGTCGCTGATGCTCCATACGCCCGAGGGCATGACGCTCCCGGTCGGGCTGGCGGCCCTCCAGGGATTCTTCTCGTCGGACTTCCGCTCGATCGCGGCCGGGGTGACGATGACGGTCGTGCCGATCCTGCTGTTCTTCGTCGTCGTCCAGCGGTACTTCGTGCGAGGGCTGTCGGGGGCCCTCAAGGGGTGAGTCACCCGATCCTCGGGCGGGTGATGCTCGCGTTCGAGGGGGAGACCGTTCCGCAGCGGATCGCCGCACGGTTGGCTGCCGCGCCGGCGGCCGGGGTGACGCTGTTCCGCTTTCTCAACGTGCGCTCTCCGGGGCAGGTGCGGGAGTTGACGACCGCGCTGCAGCTCGCCGCGACGGGCTCTCCGGGCGCATCCGGCCCGTTGCTGATCGCCGCCGACCAGGAATGCGGGCAGTTCATCGCGCTGGGCGACGGCTCGACGCCGTTCGCCGGGAACATGGCGCTCGGAGCGGTCGATGATGTCGGCCTGACCGAGCGGGTCGGGCGGGCGATCGGGCTCGACGCGCGAGCCATGGGCGTCAACGTCGTCTATGCCCCGGTGCTGGACGTCGCGTCGAATCCGTTGAACCCCGCGCTGGGGATCCGGGCGTTCAGCGATGACGCATCCGTGGTGGCGCGACACGGCGCGGCGATGGTCCGCGGGTTGCAATCGGCCGGGGTCGCGGCCACGGTCAAGCACGCCCCCGGCGCGGGCGAGGCCGCTACGGATCCGCATCACGGTTGCGCCATGGTCTCGGCTGACCGGGCAGTTCTCGAGGGGCGCGAGTTCATGACGTTCCGGGCGGCGTTCGCGGCCGGAGCCCGGATGGCGATGTCGGGGCACTTCGCGCTGCCCGCGGTGAGCGGCCGCGACGACCTGCCCACCACCCTGTCGCGGGCCGTGATGACCGACCTCCTACGGCGGGACCTCGGGTTCGAGGGGGTGACGATCTCCGACGCGCTCGACATGCGGGCACTCGCCCAGGGCCCGGACCAGGCGGTCGATGTCGTGGCCGCGATCCGCGCCGGCGTCGACCTGCTGCTTGCCTCCGCCGATCCCGAAGCGCTCGAGCGGATCGAGCACACGCTCGTTCGGGCAGCGGATCGAGAGCTGTTCGACGCGGACGAGGTGGTCGCCACGGAACATCGTGTTGCCGCGCTCCGGGCGTGGCTCGGCTCAGCGGCCGCCCGCCCCGCCCCCGACCTCTCCGTCGTAAGCGGCGCCGAGCACCAGGCGCTTGCCGCGGAGCTCGCGGCGCGGTCGATCACGCTGGTCGCCGACCCGGCCGGGCTCCTCCCGGTCCGCCCCGGCACGGCCGGCCGGATCCTGGCCGTGATGCCGCGCCCGACCGACCTCACGCCGGCGGACACGTCGTCGACCGTCGCGCCCGCGCTCGGCGCCTCGCTGCGTCGGTACCATGCCGACGTGGACGAGGTGGTCATCGAACCCGAACCCGACGCGGCGTCGATCGTCACCCTGCGCGACCGGGCTGCCGCCGCCGACCTGATCGTCATCGGCACGATCGATGCCCATCGGTCGACCGCCCAGCTGCGCCTCGTCGAAGCCGTGGCCGCAACGGGCATCCCGACCATCGCCGTCGCACTGCGCGGCCCGTGGGACGTCGCCGCCTATCCGGCCGGCATCGCGTCGCTCGCCACCTATTCGATCGTGCCGGGATCGCTGGACGCGCTCGCCGCCGTCGTCTCGGGCGAAGCGCCGGCCGTTGGCCGCCTTCCCGTCGGGCTGCCCGTGCCCGCATGACGCTGCGGGACGAGATCCTCGAACAACCCGAGGTCGCCGCACGGTTCATCCGCCGCGCTCCGGAGGTCGTCGGCCCGTTCGCCGAGTCGATCCGGGCGCGCGGGGTCGATCACGTCGTCATCGCGGCCCGCGGGACCAGCGATCACGCGGCGATCTACGCCCAGTATGTACTCGGTGTTCGCCACGACCTGTCGGTCGGCCTCGGCACGCCGTCGGTGATCTCGCTCTATGGGGCGCAACCGCGGCTCGATCGATCCCTCGTCGTCGGTATCAGCCAGTCCGGGGCGTCGCCGGACGTGGTCGCGGTCATCGAGGCCGGTCGACGCCAGGGTGCCCCGACCCTATCGATCACCAACGATCCGTCGTCGCCGCTGGCGATGGCCGCGGAGGCATGCATCGACCTCGGGGCCGGCGCTGAGCTAGCGGTAGCGGCAACCAAGACGTACACCACGGAGCTGCTGGCGATCGCGTCGCTCTCGGCCGCCATGACCGGTGATCCGGCCGATGCCGCGGCGCTCGTCGCCATCCCCGATGCGATGGCCCGGGCGATCGAGCTCGAGCCGGCGATCGAGTCGATGGCTGCCGAGCAGGTCGGGGCAAATCGT
>JBIOWA010000187.1:0-10938 GCA_044868045.1 Candidatus Limnocylindrales bacterium | reverse complement strand
GCGCCCGCGGCGCGCTCGTCGATCGCGTGCTCGATGGACCGCTCGAGATCCTCGTCCTGATCGGCACGCTCAGCCCGCTGCTCTACTACGCGCGACTGATCGCCGTCGGCATCGAGCGTCCCGGCCTCCACCCCAGGGTCGAAGGCTGGCGCCCGGTCGTGACCCGCATCGACCTGACCGACCTCCGCGCGTGGCTGGCACGGACATGGACGGAGAATCGACTCGCCAGCGCGACCGGTGGGGCCGCACTCCTCGCCACCCTCGCCCTGGTCGTGTCGGCTGGCGCCTTCGGGGCGTCCGAAGCCGCCGCCGGCCTGCCGCCGATGCTCGAGGTCAGCGTCGAATCGTTCGCGCCCGGCGGCCCGCCGCCGGCCGAATCGGTCGCGCCGATCGGGTCCGAATCGCCGTTCGAGTCGGAAGCGCCGAGCGAGGGGCCGCCGGCCGAGACAGAGCCGCCCGCGAGCCCCGGGCCCTCGTTCGAGCCGGTCCCCACACCCTGACGGTCCGGGTCCTCGGGCTCAGTCCTCGGAGGCGAGCACCCAGCGATCGACGTCGCGCGGGTAATCCATGAGTTCCTCGTCCGTGAACCACATTGCGAGCTCGCTCGCGGCCGCCTCGGGACCGTCCGAGGCGTGGACGATGTTCTGCGCGGTCTCGAGCGCGAAGTCGCCACGGATCGTCCCCGGCGCCGCCTCATCTGGGCGGGTCGCACCGTTGATCGCACGAACGACGGAGATCGCGCTCGGACCCTGGAGCGCGAGCGCGACGAGCGGCGCCGAGGTGATGAACTCCACCAGCCCGCCGAAGAACGCCTTTTCCCGATGGGCATCGTAGTGCCGTTCTGCGAGGACCCGTTCGACCTGGATGAGCTTCAGTCCGACGACCTTGAGCCCTCGTTCCTCATACCGGGCGAGGATCCGCCCGGTCAGCTGGCGTTGGACGCCATCGGGCTTGATGAGGACGAGGGTGCGTTCGATCACGCAGGTTCTCCTTCTTGCGGCTCGTCGGTTGCGGGCCCTGGTTGAGCGGGCGCGGGAACGGCGGGCAACGGTTCCGCGGGCGCGGTCGGCGCTTCCGGTGCCGGCGGGACGCCGGCCGCGCGCGCGTAGGCGCGTCGGGCGTCGAGCTCGCGGCCGACGAGACGATACGCATCACCGCAGACGAACGCCAACTCCGGCTCGGCGCGATCCGCCACGAGATCGAGGACAGCAGGCGCTAGCGGGGTGCTGAGCCGCAGGACCAGTGCAAGTTGGATCGATGCCTCGACGAGATCCCCGGACTCGATCGCCGCGCGACCTCGGTCGAGGGCTTCCGAGGCGCTGGGCAGGACGGCATCGGTCGGCGCATGGATCTCGCTCTCGTCACCCCACACGCCGATCGTTCCGTCGGAGGGCAGGGTCTCGGCGGCAACCGGTTCGGGGCCTGGTCGCGTGGGCTCCGCCGCGGCAGGACCGCGAGGTGGCTGCCGACGCCCCTGCCGCGCTCGGTCCGATGCCAACCCGTGGGGCGGATCGAACATCGTGGTGGGAGCCGGCGGCGGCGCCGCCGGGTCGGGCGGCCAGGCTGGGCTGCGCGGCATGCCGGCGAAGATCCGGTCGATCGAGCCGTTGGCAGCGGCGAGGGCCTTCGCGGCGAGGCGCCTCGCCTCGGTTGGCCGGCCGCGGGCGGCGGCGGCTTCGGCGGCCACGATCAGCGCGACGAGCGGGCCGTCCTCCTCCTCGAGGACGAGCGCCGCTGCCTCTCCGGCACCCTCGACGTCGCCGGTGCGCCAACGGGCCTCGGCCAGGTCGAGGATCCCCTCAGCATCGAGCGCATCGCGACCGGCGAGCGTCTCGAGCTCGGCCCTCGCGAGCGCCAGCGATCCGAGGCGAAGGTGCACGCCGGCGAGGACCAGGTCGGCCGCCCGGTCGAGCGTCGCGGGCGGGCGCTCGGCCGTTGCAGGCGCGTGCTCGGTCGATGCGGCCGGATCGTCCGTCATGCGGGAATCCGCATGTGGCGGTCGATGCCGCGCAGGTATCGGGCCGGGGCAACGGCCGCGAGCCGCAGGCCATCGTCGCGGACGAGGTCACCGGCGACACGAAGGATGTCGTCGGCGGTGACGGCGTCGATCGCGGCCAGCGCCTCGTCGACGGTGAGGACCCGGTCGTGGAGCGCCTCCTGGCCGCCGATCCACGAGGCGACGTGGCGGGTCTCGTCCATGCGCAGTTCGAGCCCGCCTGACAGGTAGCGCTTGGCCTTGTCGAGCTCGTCCGCGGGGATCTGCTCGTCCCGTAGCCGCGCCAGCTCGACGAGGATCGCGGCGAGGGCCTCGCGGAGGCTGGCCGGATCGACCCCCGCCGAGACCACCAGCGCGCCGGCATCCGCGTAGTCGACCAGCCCCGAGCCGATGTCGTAGGCCAGCCCGCGGTCCTCGCGCACCGACAGGAAGAGCCGGCTGCTCATGCCGTCACCGAGGACCGTGTTGAGGACGGCCAGCGTCCAGGCATCCGGGTGGTCGCGGTGGAGGCCCGGAACGCCGACCACCAGCTGGGCCTGCGCCGTGTGGCGCTTGTCGACGAGGATCCGAGCGCCGGCAGGCAGGCTGGGCGCGGCAGCGAAACTCGGGATCGCTCCGTTGCCCGTGCCGAAGGCGCGCGAGGCGAGGTCCACCGCGCGGTCGTGCTCGAGGTCGCCGGCCACCGCGACCACGGTGTTCGCCGGCCGATACGTCGTGCGCCAGAAGTCGCGGATCGTGGCCTCGGGCAGTAGCCGGATCCCGTCTTCATCGCCGCAGATCTCGCGACCCAGCGGACCGTCCCCGAACAACGCCATCTGGAACAGCGTCTGGGCATGCTCGGCGGGGTCGTCTCGGTAACCGCGGATCTCCTCGATGATCACCGTCCGCTCGCCTTCGATCTCGGCGGTGTCGAGGACCGGTCGGACGATGAGCTCACCGAGCACGTCCATCGCGCGATCGGCCTCGCGGATCGGGACCCGTACCCAGTAGACGGTCGACTCGCGGTCGGTCGCGGCGTTGAACGAGCCCCCGACACCTTCGATCGCCTCGCTGATCGCACGGGTCGTCGGGTAGGCGGCTGTGCCCTTGAAGGTGATGTGCTCCATGAAATGGGCGACGCCGGCCTCAGCCGCGGTCTCGAGGCGCGAGCCGGCCAGGACGTACGCGGCGATGGAGACCGAACGCGCCCCGGGGAGCCGAGAGCTGATCACGCGCGGCCCATGTGACAGCGCGGTCCGTTCGAACATCGCGGCCGATGGTACTCGACCCGGCTATCCTGTCCCCCGGAGTGCCGCGGTCCTGCCGTCCGGGCGAGGTCGACCGCGCGCCGAGGAGGAGGATCGTGGGTATGAGGCGACTACTTGGGTGGCTGACGGTCCTCGTGACCGCCGCCCTGATCATGGGGGCGTGTTCCGGTCCGGCAGCGACCACGGCGCCGAGTTCGGCGCCGAGCGCGGCGTCGCAGGCACCCTCGGCACCGGCCGAGTCCGGCGGCGCATCGCCGTCCGGTGGTGCGGCCGACTGCGCCGGCACCGGCGCGAAGGCCGGTGCCGACCTCCAGATCCCGGACGTCGAGGCCGGCAAGTTCAACGTCGCGATGGTCCTGATCGGACCGCACGACGACGGCGGCTGGAGCCAGGCGCACTATGAGGGCCTGCAGTTCGTCTGCCAGAACGTGGCCGATAGCCATGTCGCCTACATCGAGCTGGTCCCCGAGGGCGCCGATTCCGAGCAGGTCTTCCGCAGCCTCGCGCGCAAGGGCTTCAACTTCATCATCGGCACGTCGTTCGGCTACATGGATCCGATGGCGACGGTGGCCGAGGAGTTCCCGGACATCACCTTCCTTCACCTGACCGGATTCAAGTCAAACGGCAAGAACTTCGGCAACTTCTTCGGCGCGATGGAGGACTTCAAATACCTCGCCGGCATGCTCGCCGGGTCGCGCGCCAAGGCCGACGGGAACACGAAGCTCGGCTACATGGCCACGTTCCCGATCCCGGAGGAGCTGCGGCTCGGTAACGCGATCATGCGCGGGGCCAAGGTGACCTGCCCAGAGTGCGAGATGGACGTCCGGTTCATCAACACCTGGCACGACCCGGTGAAAGAGCGTGACGGTGCCGCGTCGCTGTTCGACGCCGGCGCGCAGGTCGTGTTCACCGGCGCGGACACGCCGGCAGCGGCGGACGTCGCCCAGGAGAAGGGCAAGTGGGGCGTCACGTACGACCACCCGAGCTCCTGCCACGTCGACCAGTGCCTGACCGCGCCGTACTGGATCTGGGGTCCCGAGTACGCCCGGATCGCCGAGCAGGTGAAGGCCAAGACCTACCAGGCCGGCTACGAGTACTTCGATGCCGACTCGAAGGCGATGGGCCTGTTCGGGTTCATGGAGGGCGAGACGCCGCAGCCAGGCGTAGCGAGCCTGCCGGCCGAGGACGTCCAGAAGATAAAGGACACACTCGCCAAGATGCTGGCCGGGGAGTTCACCCGGTTCGATGTCTTCGCGGGACCCCTGAAGGACAACACCGGCAAGGAGCTCCTCGCCGCCGGCCAGAAGCTCGAGCAGTCGGACCTCGATCAGTTCCCGCCGGGTGCCCCTGGTGCCGAATGCAAGACGTGCATGTACTGGTGGAACGAGGGCATCACCGCCTCCCTGCCCAAGCTCTCGTAGCCGGGATGCACTGGCGGACGTCTCGCGTGCGGCGTCCGCCGGTTCTCCTTCCCCGCCGATGACCGACATGGCGAGCGCCGCACCGACCGCGTCGGTGAGCCCGCTCGCCATCGAGGCCGTCGGGATCGTCAAAACGTTCCCGGGGGTCCTGGCCAACGACCACGTCGACTTCGACGTCCGCCCGGGTGAGATCCACGCGCTCCTCGGCGAGAACGGTGCGGGCAAGAGCACGCTGATGAACGTCCTCGCCGGGCTCTATCGGCCCGACGAGGGTGGTGTCCGCGTCGGTAGCGAGGACGTCGCGTTCCGCTCGCCGCGCGACGCGATCGCCGCCGGGATCGGGATGGTCCACCAGCACTTCGCGCTGGTGCCATCGCAGACCGTGACCGAGAACGTCCTGCTCGGCCTGGACCGGCCGCGCTTCCGGCTCGACCTTCGGCGCAGCGAAGCGGAGGTCGGGCGGCTCGCTCGCGACGTGGGTCTCCGCGTCGACCCGAGAGCGAGGATCTGGCAGTTGTCGGTCGGCGAACAGCAGCGGGTCGAGATCATCAAGCTGCTGTTCCACGGTGCCCGCGTACTGATCCTCGACGAGCCGACGGCGGTGCTCGCGCCCCAGGAGACGGCCGAGCTGTTCACCACCCTCCGCTCGATGATCGAGGCCGGGCGGAGCGTGGTGTTCATCAGTCACAAGCTCGGCGAGGTGCTGGCGATCGCCGACCGGATCACGGTCATGCGCGCCGGCAGGGTGACGGCCGCCGGCATCGATCCGAAGACGGTGACCCGCGCCGACCTCGCGCGGCTCATGGTCGGTCGGTCCGTTCTCGAACGACTCACGCGAACAGCCGTGGAGCCCGGGCGAGTGGTCCTTTCGCTTGACGACGTGACCGCAGACAACGATCGCGGGGTGCCGGCCCTGCGCGGGGCGTCGCTGAAGGTCCACGCCGGCGAGATCGTCGGCGTCGCGGCAGTCGCCGGGAACGGGCAGTCGGAGCTGGCCCAGGTCATCACCGGCATGCGGACCTGCGGGGGACGGGTGACGATCGACGGTCGAGACGTCGCCGCTCGACCGGCCCGCGAGTCGATCGCGGCGGGCGTCGGGCACGTTCCGGAGGATCGCGCGGGGGTCGGCAGTGCCCCGAACCTGTCGCTGGTCGACAACCTGATCCTGCGTGCCTTCCGGCACCCGCCGCTGGCGCGCGGCCCGCTGCTGGACGACGGCGCGGCGCGCCACAAGGCGACCGAGTTGCAACGGGCGTACGCGATCGCGGCCCCGACCATCGACGCGCCGGTCCGGATCCTGTCGGGCGGCAACCTGCAGCGGCTGATCCTCGCTCGCGAGATCGACTCGGCGCCCAAGCTGCTCGTCGCGGTCCAACCGACCCGCGGCCTCGACATCGGGGCGATCGAGGGCGTCCATCAGCTGCTCCTCGACCTGCGCACGCGAGGAACGGCGATCCTGCTGATCTCCGAGGAGCTCGAGGAGCTGCTGGCCCTAGCCGACCGGATCCTCGTGATGTACGAGGGCCGGATCTCGGCCAGCTTCGACGCCCCGACCGGCGCGGACATCGAGGCGATCGGGTTGCACATGACCGGCGGCGAGGCGTGATCGTCCGGCTCGAGCCACGGGGCGAACCACCGGCCTGGCTGTCGCCGCTGCTGACGATCATCGCGCTGGCCGTCGCGCTCCTGATCGGTGCCGTCGTGCTGGCCTTCGTGGGCGGCGACCCGGTCAGGGCCTACCTGCACATCGTCGACGCCGCGTTCGGCGACATCGGTGTCCTGTCGGACACCCTGGTCAAGGCGACGCCCTTGATCCTCACCGGCCTTGCCTGCGCCCTCGCCTTCCGCATGCGGCTCTGGAACATCGGAGCGGAGGGGCAGTTCCTGCTCGGCGCCTGGGGCGCAAGCGCGGTCGTCCTGTTCCCGCTTCTCCCGGAAGGCGCGCCCGCGATCGTGGTGATCCCGGCGATGATGGTCGCGGGGGCGCTCGCGGGAGCGTTGTGGGGCCTGATCCCGGGCGTCCTGCGGGCACGCCTCGGGGTCAACGAGATCATCACGACCCTGATGCTCAACTACGTCGCGCTGGCCTGGATCCAGTTCTGGGTCTTCGGGCCGTGGAGCGAGGGCGGGTTCCAGCAGACCGCGACGTTCCCCAAAGAGGCGTGGCTGCCTCGCCTCACGGACTTCGCCAAAGCAGTCCCGGCCTTTGCCGGGCTGACCACCCATCTCGGGCTGGCCTTCGCGCTCATCGCGGCGGCCATCCTGGCGCTGGTCGTGTCGCGCACGCGATGGGGCTATGAGATGCGCCTGATCGGCGACAACGCTCGGGCCGCCCGCTATGCCGGCGTCGACATCGCCAAGTACGTGATCGTGGTCTTTGCCATCTCGGGGGCGCTGGCCGGACTGGCCGGCATGAGCGAGGTCTCTGGCGTTGTCCACCGCCTCCAGGACCGGATCTCGCCCGGGTACGGCTTCACCGCGATCATCATCGCCTACCTCGCGCGGCTCGGGCCGTGGCGGGTGGTCGTCGCGTCGGTGCTGTTCGGCGCCCTGATCCTGGCCGGTCGCGAGATCCAGCCGTCGGGTGTGCCGGCGATGATCCAGGGAGTGATCCTGTTCTGCCTCATCGCGGCCGAGGCGCTCGTCCGCTATCGCATCGTCGTCGGCCGGCGAGCGGCGACGACGGCCCCGACGTGATCGACCTGACGCTGATCCTCGCCGCAGGGGTGGCGAGCGGAACGGTGCTCCTCTTCGCCGCGATCGGTGAGGTGTTCGCCGAACGCGCCGGGGTGCTCAACCTCGGGATCGAGGGGATGATGCTGATCGGGGCGGTGGCCGGCTTCTCGGTCGCGGCCACGACCGGCGATCCGTGGGTCGGCCTCATCATCGCGATGCTGGCCGGCGGCCTGCTCAGCCTGGTCCACGCGGTCATCACGATCCACTTCCGCGCCGACCAGGTGATCTCCGGGCTAGCGCTGACGTTCCTCGGCTCCGGCCTCGCGCGCGTCCTCGGGGATGGCCTGTCGAACGCGGGGCCGATCCACACGCTGCCTCGCCTCACGGTCCCGCTGCTGTCGCAGGTCCCGATCCTCGGGCCGATCCTGTTCCGCGACCAGAGTGTGCTGACCTACGTCGGGTTCATCCTGATTCCGCTGGCCTGGTACTGGATCGACCGGACGCGGCCGGGCCTGCACCTGCGCGCCGTCGGCGAGCGCCCGGCAGCCGCGGACGCCCAGGGCATCGACGTCGTCCGCCTCCGCTATGGGTACGTGCTGTTCGGCGGCCTCCTCGCCGGACTCGCCGGCGCCACGATCACGCTCGCGATCTCGCCGGGCTGGTTCGGTGACCAGACCGTGGCCGGCCGCGGCTGGATCGCGATCGGCCTGGTGATCTTCGCCCAATGGAGCCCGGTCAGAGCCGCGATCGGCGCCTACCTGTTCGGCGCGATCTTCCGCTTCATCCTCGACGTCCAGGGCGTGAAGACGATCCTTGGCGCCGAGAACCCGTTCCAGGCCGGTCGGTCGGCGACGTTCTTCCTCGAGATGCTGCCGTACCTGTTCGTGGTCCTGGTCGTGATCCTCGGGTCGCGCGAGGCGCTCCGGCGCCGGGTCGGGGCGCCGGCTGCCCTTGGCATCCCCTACGTCCGGGGCGAACGCGCCGCTTAGGGCTACTCGTCCTCGTGCGTCTCGAGGCCGAGCAACTCCATCTGGACATACCCGGACGTGTCGAACTCCAGCTGGCGAGGCGAGAACGGTGAGGCGTCGTCGCTACCCGCGCCGATCGGCGCGAACTCGACGACGACCCGCTCGTCGCCCTGGACCAGCGTGTAGACCAGGAGCTGGTCGGGCCGCGTCTCGAACTCGAGGTGCTCGAACGAGTCGATGTTGAGGGTGATCGCCAGCGGCGTGAAATACGTCGACGTGTCGGGGGCGTCGGTCACGATCCGCTCGACCCAGCCGGTCCCGTGCGAGACGACCTCTCGCCCGCGCAGGTAGCGGTACGTCACGGTCTGCTTGAGGATGGGTCGGAGGAGGTGGAGCATGTCGGTCGTACTGGCCACGACGCCCTGGTTCACGAAGAACTTCGCGGCCGGCGAGGTCGACACGAGTCGGTCTCCTGAGGGATCGGGGGCCTTGGGACGGCGTCGAGAGGGCTTCTGAGACTGACCGCGATGGTACCGCACGGCGGCATCCCGAGGAACCGCTCCCGGCGTGCGCGGACCTGCCGCGTATCATCGCCGCCATGCTCCTGGCGATCGACATCGGCAATTCGAACATCACGATCGGCCTGGTCCGCAACGGGGTCCTCGCCGCGACCCGTCGGGCGGCCACGCCGGCGCGGTCGACGGCCGACGAGATCGAGCTGCTCCTGGACGGCCTGTTACGCCTCGACGACGCGTCGTTCGCCGACGTCGACGCGATCGCCTGCGCCTCGGTCGTGCCGTCGATCACGGCCCATGTCGAGTCGATCGCCGAGCGACGGGACCGTTCGCTCACGCTCGCCGCGAGCGGCATCGTGCCCATCGCGGTTCGAACGGAACGGCCTGGCGAGGTTGGTGCCGACCGCCTCGTCAACGCGCTCGCCGCGGGCCGGCTCTACGGCACGCCGGCCGTCGTCGTCGACTTCGGCACGGCCACCACGTTCGACTGCGTCGCCCGCGACGGTGCCTACGTCGGTGGGGCGATCGCGCCCGGGCTCGAGCTCGGGCTCGAAGCGCTGGCCGCCCGGACCGCCAAGCTGCCGCGGATCGAGCTCCGTGCGCCGGACCGCGCGATCGGCCGCGACACGGTCAGCGCCATGCAGTCCGGCACCGTGTTCGGCTACCGGGCACTGGCGAGCGGCCTGCTTGCCCGGATCCGGCGTGAGCTCGCGGACCTCGACGGCGTCCAGCCGACCGACGTCCGGGCGATCCTCACCGGCGGCCTGTCCGCGGCGCCGTGGGCGCGAGGCCTGGACGGCGTGGACGCGATCGATCCCGACCTGACGCTCAAGGGCCTCGCGATCCTGCACGCCGAGGTCGCCGGCGGCCAACGCCTCGAGCTGGGGCTGCCGTGACGGGTCGACTCGAGGGGCGGCTCATCGGGCTCGGCGTCACGGGCTCGATCGCCGCCTACAAGGCGGCCGAGCTCGCGCGGTCGCTGCGCGCCGAGGGCGCCGAGGTCGTGGTGATGCTGACCCCGTCGGGGGCCGCCTTCGTGGGCCCGTTGACGTTCGCGGCGCTCAGCCGGCACGCGGTCGAGACCGACGTCCTCGCGTTGCTGCCCGACGGTCGCATCGGGCACATCGTCGTGGCCGACACCGCCGACGCGATCGTGGTCGCCCCCGCGACTGCCCATTGGCTTGGCGCGATGGCCAACGGCCTGTCCGGGGATGTCGTGACGGCCACCGTCTTGGCCACGTCCGCGCCGGTCGTGGTGGCGCCCGCGATGGATGGCGACATGTGGACGCACCCGGCCACGAAGACCAACGTGGCCCGCCTCCGCGACGACTTCGGGTACACGATCGCGGAGCCCGAGTCGGGCGAGCTCGCGTCGGGCCAGTCCGGCGTCGGTCGGCTTGCGGAGCTGTCGACGATCGTCGACGCGGTCGTCGCCGCGATCGGGACCCGCCCGGTGCGGGCAGCCGACCCCGTCGCTCGCCCGCCGGTGGTCGCGGCGCCGCGCGACGCAGACCTCACCGGGCGGCACGTCGTCGTCAGCGTCGGCGGGACGCGCGAGGCCATCGACCCCGTCCGCTTCATCGGCAATCGCTCGACCGGGCGGATGGGCGTCGCGGTGGCCCAGGCCGCCCTGGACCGCGGTGCGAGGGTCACGGTCGTCGCCGCCAACGTCGAGGTCCCGCTGCCCGACGGCGCGACCACGATCCGCGTCGAGTCGTCGGCCGATCTGCGCGCCGCGCTGCATCGGCTGACGCATGACGAAGCCGGGCGGGCGGGCTTCGACGCGCTCGTCATGGCCGCGGCGGTCTCGGACTTCCGCCCGGCGGTCTCGTCGACGACCAAGATCGAGCGCGGCTCGAATCTGACGCTCGAGCTCGAGCCGACCCCGGACATCCTCGGCCAGATCGCCCGGATCGCCCGCGGCACCGATCGGGACGGCGCGACGACGTACGAACCGATGGAGCCGCGCCCGTTCCTGGTCGGCTTCGCCGCCGAGACCGGTTCGCTCGACCGCGCCGCCGACAAGCTCCGCCGGAAGGGCGTCGACCTGCTCGTCGCCAACGACGTCGCCGAGCACGGCTCCGGTTTCGGGACGGAGACGAACCGCGTGTCGAT
>JBIOWA010000186.1:0-4862 GCA_044868045.1 Candidatus Limnocylindrales bacterium | reverse complement strand
TGAGCCGGCTCGAGTCGGTCGGCTGGACCATGCCGTCCCGCTCCACATAGGAACCGATGCGGGTTCTGCCCCTCAGCCCACGTACGAGCTGGACTGGGACGGCGGGGTCACCCCTGATCAGAAGCGGGTTGTCCCCAATGGCGTGGGGGGCTTGCCCGCCGGCCCGGTCCGGTCGGAAACGGCCCGATCAGGCAGCGATCGGCTGTGGTCGCACCTCCCCTCTGGCGATCTCGCTCCGATAGGGCGCGCCCCTGATCGCGAGCGCCCAGAGCGTCCGCAGCAGCTTGTTGGCGAGCGCCACGTAGGCCTGCTTCTTGGCCAGCCGGCGCGGCCGATCGTCGGCCGTCAGCTCGAGGTAGCGGGCCCGGAAGTCGGGGTTGTGGCGGACGAGGCTGATCGCCGCCTGGTAGGCGACGACGCGGAGCGTCGGCCGGCCGCGGCGATGGATCCCGCCCGACGCCTGGCGCTCGCCCGAGCTGCGCTCGGTCGGGTTGGAGCCGGCGAGCTTGACCAGGCAGCGACCGTCGTCGAAACGGGCCGGGTCGCCGCTCAGCGCGAGCAGGTTCGTGAGGGCGACGTCGCCGAGGCCCCGGATCTGGCCCCGCAGCCGGCCATAGCCGGTCGCCTCGAGCAGCTCCGCCATCCGGGCATCGAGATCGGCGATCGCGGTCTCGGCCAGGTCGACCCGGTCGGCCGCCAAGCGCCAGCGCAGGGCCGCGCCACCGGTCTCGGGCGTCGCTTCGGTCCGGCTCGCGGCCGCCCGCAGCCGGCGGCCCATCCAGCGCAGGAAGCGGCGCGGGTGATGGCGACGCAGGAGGACGAGCAAGCGGGCCTCCGACATCGCCGCCACCTGCTGGGGCGTGAGGCCCGTCCGCAGCAGCGCCTGGAGGTGGGTGCCCGTGAGAGCGGGGCACGCTCGGAGCAGCTCCGGCCAGACCAGCTCGAGCAGCGCGCGCTGTTCCTGGAGGGCGGCGCCGCGCTCGACGACCCGGCCGTCGCGCGCCTCGGCCAGCAGGTCGAGCTCGGCCCACGGGCCCTCAGGCAGCTGCGTGTCGGTGAAGCGCAGCTCGACGGCGAGGTCGGCAATGAGACCGGCGTCTCGGGCGTCGGTCTTGTCGCGGGTCAGATTGTCGAGCTCCCGGCTCATCGCCACGACGAAGCTCTGGACGAGGACGTAACGGACACCGACCGCGTCGAGGCCACGGGCGACGATCTTCCAGAAATGGCTCGTCGGCTCCATTGCCACGACGAGCTCGCCGAGACCGTGCCGCTCGCGCAGCTCGGCCGCTCGAGCCACCAGCCGCTCCACGCCCGTCCGATCGGTCGGGATTGTCAGCCTGCCCAGGCGCCCCCGGTCGGCGGCCCGGCTGAAGACCACGACGCTCTCCTTCTTGGCCAGGTCGACGCCAGCGATCAAGGCGTCGATGGGCAGCCGCGCACGGCGCCGGGCAAGCTTCATCGACTGACGGCGCATCCCACGAGTAACCTGCATGGCGGCTGCCTCTCCGGCGTGCGGATGTTTGACAACCACCACGCTAGCCGGACGGGCAGCCTCGCTGTGTCCGCTCCGGTGAGGAGCTGATCCTATGCGGGCGGATATCCTGTGGACCGTGCTCCGGCGCGAGTGGTACGAGACCGTCCGCAACCGCCTGCTGATGGCCACGATCCTGATCCCGCCGATCCTGCTGACGGTGGCGCCGATCGTGCTGGCCGGCGCCGTCGGTAGCCGGGCACTCCCGCCGGAGCTCACGCGGCAGATCCTGCTGCAGAAGCCCGAGTGGGCCGGCTTCTCGTCGGGCGAGCTGGCGGGCGCCTTCGCGGTCCAGCAGTTCCTCGTGTTCTTCCTGCTGATGCCGGCCTACATCCCCCTGTCAGTCGCGACGTTCTCGATCATCGGCGAGAAGCAGGCTCGGTCGCTCGAACCGGTGTTGGCCGCACCGATCCGCACCGTCGAGTTGCTGGCCGGCAAGGCAATCGCCGCGCTCGTGCCGGGGGTCCTGGCCGGCTGGGCGACGTACATCACGTTCGTCGCGCTCGCCTCGATCGTGTACGGCCCGGCCCTGTTCGGCGTCGTGACCGATGGGTCATGGCTGGCCGGCGTTTTCCTGCTCGGACCGGCGGTCGGCCTTTCGTCGGTCGTCGCCGGTGTGATCGTGAGCGCCCGCGTCAACGACCCGCGGGTCGCGCAACAGGTCGGTGGCGTCGTCATCGTCCCGATCATCGTGCTGGTGCTGGCCCAGGCGACCGGGACCGTCCTCGTCGGCCCGAGCGGGTACGTCCTGCTGGCGCTGGCGGTCCTGGCCGTGGCCTTGATCGGGCTGCGCATCGGCGTCCGCCTGTTCGACCGCGAGGCGATCCTGACGCGCTGGCGCTGATCAGCGGGCAAATTCTGGCATCGGATGTTGACATACCCTGGTAGGCCAAGCGCCGGTATCATGCCCGGATGACGAACCCAGCGACCCGACTGGAATGGCTGATCTTCCTGGCTCTCGGGTTCATGTGGGGCTCGTCGTACCTCTTCATCAAGCTGGCGGTCGACTCGTTCGGCACCTTCACGCTGATCACGCTGAGGCTGCTGATCGGGGCGGCCCTGCTCTGGCTTGTCGTTGTCCTCTCGCGCACGCCGCTGCCCCGGGATCGTCGCGCCTACGGCCACCTGCTGGTGATGGGCGTCATCAACATCGCGCTGCCGTTCACGCTCATCACCTGGGCGGAGCAGTCGGTCGACAGTGCCCTGGCCGCGATCCTGAATTCGTCCGTGCCACTGCTGGTCATCGTGATCGCCCCGCTCTTCCTGCCGGACGAACCCATCCGGGTCAACGGCCTCCTCGGGCTCGCGGTCGGCTTCGCAGGTGTCGTACTGATCGTGTCGCCGGGGCTCGCCGGCGCGGCGGGAACCCTCGGCGGCCAGCTCGCGCTCCTCGGGTCCTCGCTGTCGTACGCCGTGGGCAATGTCTACGCCCGGCGCAACGTGCGCGGCCTCCCGCCGATGATCCCGGCGGTGCTCCAGGTGACCGTCGCGCTGGTCATCGTCGGCGTCCTCGCGCTGGCGCTCGAACGACCGTGGGAGACGTCGCATCCCGATCTCGAGGGTTGGTTCTCGGTCGTGTGGCTCGGGATCTTCGGGTCCGGGCTTGCCTACCTCGCGTACTTCCGGCTTCTCTCGCGCTGGGGCGCGACGCGAACCGCCCTCGTCGCCTATCTGCTGCCGGTCGTCGGGATCGTGCTGGGCTTCCTGGTCCGTCGGGAGCCGATCGATGCCACGTTGATCGCCGGGACGGCGCTGGTCATCGCCGGCGTCGCGCTCGTCAACGGGCGCTGGGGTCGCCGGCGCCTGTTCGCGCCGGCTCCACCGGTCGAGGCCGCGTAGTCGGTTCGATTTAGGCCATCGCCGACTCCCGGTGATGGCACAACTTGCATCCCGGGACCGTTACGGCAGGCGACATGCCGCACACGTCCCGCACTGGTTCCCATCGGCGACGTAACGGTCTGTCCCGGCAAGTTCTGCCGCGCTTCCGCCCCCGAGACGCCACAACTGTCCTCCGGTGACATTTATGCCTCCAGACGTCGGCGGAACCGCCGATCCGCCGCGCTCCCTACCGTCCGCCAAGCGCCAGCAGCACCGCGCCGCCCACGATCAGGCTCGACGCACCAACGCGGCGCAAGGTATCGCCTCGATCCGCCGCCTCGCCGAGCCGTGTCGAGCCCCACGCTGCGGCGAAGACCGACGCGGACTCGCGCAACGGGGCGACGCCGGACAGCGGCGCGACCGTGAACGCCCACAGGATCAGCAGATACGCACCGAGGGTCATCCAGCCGCCGATGGCTGCCCACCGTACGGCTTCGCGGCCACCCTCGAGGAGATCGCCGCCCCCGGTGATCCGGACCCACAGGACGAGGGCAACGGACGTCGTCACCCACAGGATCGCCGCGTACGGCAGCGGATCGATCAGGCGGGCGCCGACCCGATCGATCGCCGAGTAGGTCGCGATCGTCACACCCGTGGCGAGCGCGAAGGCGATCGATGGGTCGAGCCCACGGCGCCCCCGGAGCGCCTGCCACGGCTGCTGGAGGAGCAGGAACCCGGCGAGGAGCGCGACGACCCCGAGCGATCCCGCGACGCCCAGGCGCTCGCCGAGTACGCCGACCCCGACCGCGACCGCGAGCAACGGCGCCGTCCCCCGCGCGATCGGATAGACCACCGAGAGGTCACCTCGCCGGTACGCGGCGGACAGGAGGACGAAATAGCCGGCCTCGATCACGCCGGAGACGATGCCGAGGCCGATCCCCTCCGGGGGCAGCGAGCGCTGGCCGGTCGCCAGCCAGGCAACGATCCCGATCGGCACGATGGCGACTGTCGCGGCGAGCATCCCGATGGTGGCCGCCCGCAGCGGATCTCCGGCCGTCTTGAGCCGGATGTTCCAGGCGACGTGCAGGATCGCGCTGATCGCGACCAGCGCGACGACGAATGGGTCCACGCTCGAACGCTAGCGGCCCACGACCACTCGCGTCAGACCGTTCCCGCCCGCCCAGCGGCCACGGAACGCCGCCTCAGTCCCAGCCCGGCGCATGCCGGACGCCGGTCCCTTCCCCGATGAATGGCAGCCGTCTGCCGATGAGGCCGACCGCGACCATCGTGGTGACCGGCACGGCCGCCACGATCCCGATACTGCCCACCAGCGCGCGGACCACCTCGACCGCCACGACCTCGCCCGACACGATCAGGAGCGGATCCTGCCGGCCCGCCGCGAACAGCACGATCAGCGGCAGCGACGCGCCGACGTACGCCAGCACGAGCGTGTTGACCGTCGCCGCGATGTGCGATCGACCGACGTTCATCGCCCGCCCGACCAGCGTCCATG
>JBIOWA010000185.1:0-10313 GCA_044868045.1 Candidatus Limnocylindrales bacterium | reverse complement strand
GTCAACCCGCTCGCGGCGAAGTACTTTGCCAAGAGCCGGCTGGCTCGCACGAAGTCCGACCCGGCCGACGCCCGGAGCCTCGCCGAGATGGCCATGCGCGATACGCCGCCCGCCCGCGACCCGCTCGTCGGTGTCGAGCTGCGCCAGGCGGCCCGGTTCGCGATGACCCTGGTGACCGAGCAGGCCAAGGTCTGCCAGCGGCTCATCCGCCTGGTCGAGCTCGGCTTCCCGGAGCTCGGCGAGCTGTTCGACGACCCGACGTGTCGGACGGCCCGGGAGGTCCTGCGGGTCGCCCCGACCGCGCGGGCCGCGACCCGACGGCGCACTTCGACCCTGGCCAACGCCAACGCCGGTCCCGGCCGGCGCCGGCTTGGACAGGCCAGGGCCGAGCAGCTCCAGGCCGCGGCCAGCGGCTCGATCGTCGTGCCCGAGCTCGAGGCCGAGGTCGCCTTCGAAGTTGGCTTGCTGCTCGACCGGTACGACCTGCTCGAGCGCCAGATCGCGGATGCCGATACTCGGGTCGCCGGACTGCTCGATGGCGAGACCGCCCGCCGGCTTCAGACGATCCCGGGCGTCGGCCCGGCGATCGCAGCGACCGTGCTCGCCGAGATCGGCGACATCTTCCGCTTCACCGACTTCGATCAGCTCCTCGCCTTCGCCGGCGTCCATCCCGCCGAGCGCAGCTCAGGTCGCAAGGGATCGAACCCCGAAACCGCCTGGCACATGTCCAAGGCCGGCAACAGCCACCTCCGAGCTGCGGCGTACCGGATGGCCGTGGTCGGCGTCCAGCACAACCCGATCATCGCCGCCCACTACGCTCGCAAGCGGGCCGCCGGCAAGTCAAAGATGAACGCTCTCGGTCACTGCATGCGCAAGGCGTTGAGCCTCGTGTGGGGCGTCTGGCGCAACGGTCAAGACTTCGACCCCAACTGGGCGCTCGAAGCTTGACAAGACCCTATGGGATCTAGGCGCAGTCCCTGATCACTTGCTGCTCATCGTTCAGGCGCATGAACTGAAAGGAGTCGAGGCCCATATCGGTCAAATCGGGTCGGTTTGCTTGCCGCATATGCGTGTCAGCGATGAGCGGGAAGCGGAATCTATCGCGGACTCGCCGCTTATGCGCCTCAGCGATGAGCGGGAAGTTGGGGCGCATCAAGGCGGGAGGAGGGCTCGTCGGGCGGCCGGGGCCGTCCGGCGTCAACGGCGGCGGAGCAGAAACAGCACCCGCACGCTGTCCTCGATCGGCGCCTCGCGGACGATCTCGAAGCGGGCCGCCGCGGCCGCCCGAAACCCATCCAGGTCGTAGTCGGCGAACACGTCGCGTCGCGTCGCGAGGAGCCGTCGGACCATCGGGTCCTCCTTGGGCGCGAACTCGACGATCGCTGACGGGGCAAGGTCTGCGAACAGGTCGAGCACCATCGGCAGCGGCACGTTCCGGGTGAGCGCGAGGTGATGGACCAGGGCGAGCGCGAGGATCGCATCAGCGTCCGCACGCTCGAGGAGTGAGCGCCGCTCGCGTCCCCCCCAGCCGAGTGCCGGGCTGGGGTTGGCGATGTCGACGACGAGCGGCAGGATATCGGTCCGCCCGGCCTCGCGGACGGATCGAAAGTGTCGCTCCGAGGCCGCCGGATCGATGTCGAGAGCGATGACGCGCTTGCCCGCCTCGGCCGCGATACGGCTGAAGCGACCGGTGTTCGCGCCGAGGTCCCACACCCGCTGTCCCGGCAGCTCCCGCACGAACGCGTCCACGAGGCGGTCCTTGTGCGCGGCCGCCCGCTCGCCGTAGCTCGTGTGCTCCGCGTAGTCCGCCCACTCCGTCCCGCCCGGGTGCCATTCGAGCCCAGCCACGGTCGAGCGCAGATTCCGGATGAGCCCTTCCAGGCGCGCCCGTGGAAGGCGCGCGCGCTGCGCCGCCCGGCCGACGTTGTCGTTCGCCGCGTGACGGATCTGGGCCCGGGCATGGAGATGCACGTGGGACAGGAGGCCGAAGTCGAACCTTGTCCGCCACGGCAGCAGCCGGCTTGCCAGATCGAGCGGGATGCCGTCGGGGCGCAGCCGGAGGAGATCGGCGAGTCGGACATCGCGCCGCCCAACGAGCGCGAGGGGCGCCAGGAAATGCTCGCAGAACTGCCGGTAGGCGATCCACGGCGCGTCCTCCTGGAGGGGCTCGAACGACGACGAATCGATGTGGATCGGGCGAGCCTCGTGGAACTGGATGTTGTAGGCCGACGCGTCCTTGAGCGTCCAGCCGGCACGCATCGCCTCGAGCTGGATGTCGAGCGTCATGAGCGCCGACTCGCGCAGCTCGCCGAACGTCCACTCGTACGGATAGCTGAGGAACTCGAGCCGCTCCGGTCGGATGACCGCGTGCGCGCCAGGCGCGGTGGCGAGGTCGAGACCCACCGGCTCGTACGGGATCAATCGCCGCTGATCGAGGAGCCGCCGCTTGAGCGGGCTCGCCTCGAACGCCTCCCACTCGGTCGCGAACGCCTGTTGGATCTGGCGGTATGGCTGGCCGTCCTGCCAGAAGACGAACGCGCTCGGATCGCGGAACGACCCCCCGTCGCGTCCCTCGGATGTGCCGACGACGTGCTGTGTGTCGGGGTCGTCGAGCTCAGCGGCTGGTGGCCGCGTCATCCCCGCCCGTCGGCTCAGGGTCTGAGCGCCGGAGCGCCCGGACGGCCCGGAAGATCTGCGAGCGGAGGAAGATCGGGATAGCGATGGCGGCGGCGATCGCCGCCTGGATGATGAGGCTGCCTGAACTCGGATCGATGTACGCGGGAAGCGGGATCATACGTAGCCCTCCACGGCAACGTCGGGATCTCCAGCCACCGGAGGATAACCCCGGAAGGCGAAATCCGTTTACTCGCCGCTAACGAGGATCTGGTCGGTCACATCCTTGAAGTCGTAGAGATGATCGTTGTCGGGCCAGGTGAAGCTGCGGTCGGGAAGTGGCTCGAGGTCGGCGCCGAAGTATTCGCGCAATACGACCCGGAACGTGTTGACCGACGTGAACGTATCGGGAAGCTTCTCGTCCACGCCCGGCAGGTACATCGCGACCAGGTTCCCGAGCCGGATCCGCAGGTACTCCGGCGTGTTCCTCACGCAGTCGACGGATTGGCACATCAGCGGCCCTTCGTCGCCCTCGAGGATCACGATCGGTCGCGTTTCCTCGGGGCCGGCGAGCAGATACCCGACGATCTGCTTGATCTGCGAGTTCGCAAACGCGAGGTGATCGGCATAGAGCTGTGGTTCCGGCGCCGCCTTTGCTTCTGCTTCGGACAGCAGCGAGCCGTCGGCCTTGAACACGTAGGGGTCATGTGGCAGCAGGATGTGGGCGAACACGAACTTCGGGCCCGGCGCAGTCGCGACCCGGCGCAACTGGCGGAATCCGAACAGGACTCCCTCCCGATGGCGATCGCGGAACGTTGGCTCGGCGCTCACGACACCGCGGATGCGGTCGATCGCGGGCAGGATCGTCGTGTCGTTCAAGACGCTCTCGAACTCGCTGGACACGCCGTACACGAGGTTCTCATCGGCGATCGCTATCGAGCGAGACGGGCCGTACCACGACGCGATCTGGTAGTAGCGATATCCCTCCGCCTTCAGGAAGCGGCCGACCTCGTGCTCCCGGAGCATTTCCTGCGCCGCCGTCCGATCGTTGGAGTCGGGGCCGACCTCGCGGCTCAGGTTGTCGAGGTACTGCATGTTGAGTGTGGCGGCCAGTGAGAAGTCCGTGGCTCGATAATTCGCGTGGCTGTTAGCCGGGACCTGGAATCCGCGCTCCCTGAGCCAGTCGTACAGGTCATTGTCGGTGATGTCGAAGCGGCGCTCGAGCGCGTCGGCCGAGCCGTATCGATCGAATATCAGGAAGTAGATGTCACGCCCCGGCGCAGCGTCGGTTCGGGCAAGGACTGGGGGCGCGTGCGAGATGGGTTCCCGCCCAGCCCTGGAGATCTCGTACGGCAGGATGTTCGCGGCAGCGATGACGACGAGGATCGCGGCGACCACGTTGAGTCCTGCCGTGGCCTGCGGCACATTCGACTTCGCGCGGGCCGCGAAGATGGACGTCGCTACCACGACAACGGCCCACCCTCCGAGCTGGGCCGTGTCACTGAGGCCGAGACCGGCGAGGAATCCCGCGACGTGCCCGAACCCAAAGAACGCGACCACGGTCGCGGTCGCGACGATCGCTCCTTTGCGGACGTCGCGGAAGATGAGCGCCAGCACAGCGGTCAGGGCTGCCGCAGCAAGGAGAGCTCGCGCCAACGGCGCGGCTGCATCAACGGGAAGAACCTGGTCGAGGTTCGCGGAATACAGGAATAGGACCGCGTACGCGGCGAGCAGAAGCGGGTGCAGCGGAATCCGCGTCAGGAGCGCGACCCGGGACGATCCCTGTCAAGCATCTGCGCATGCTACGGCGCCACGGAGAAGCGCGAGGCCGGAGCGCCCGATTCGACCTTACGGCAAGGGACGCCAGGCTTGCCCGAGCATGATCGCCAACGCGACGAGGACCACAGCGACGGCCGTGAACGCGACGCTGATCTCGATCACCTCGTGCCGCAGGATCAGGTCGGTCGGGAGCTGCGCGAACACATCGGTCAGCTGCTCGGCGCTCTCCGCGGGGTAGTACTCGCCACCGGTCGCCTCGGCCACGGCCTTGAGGGTCTCCTCGTCGATCGCGCGTCGCAACCCGCCGCCACCGGTCCCGCCGCCGATCCCACCGAACCCGCCGCCGAACCCGGGATCGAACCCGTTATTGCCGGTATCGCCCGGCTCGCGACCGACGAACTGGGCGCCGCAGCGCGGCGGCCGCCCGCCGGGATTCTCCGTCCCGAACCCGATCGTGTAGACACGCACGCCCCGAGCGGCCGCCTGCCCCGCCGCCTCGACCGGATCCGGTCCGGCATTGCTGGCGCCATCGGTGAGCAGCACGATGATCGCCGGGGCGTAGGCGCCCTGCGGGACCTTTGGCGGCGTCGTGGCGGATGGATCGGCCTCGTTGACGCTGCGCGCGACCGACGGGTCGATCTCGGCGATGGCATCGATCGACTCGAGGATCGCGCTCCCGATCGCCGTCCGACGACCGGTCGCGAGCGACGCGATGATGTCGAGCAGCACCTCCTCGTCGTCGGTCGGCACCTGGACGATCTCCGCGAACCCCGCGAACGCGACGATGCCGATCTGGGTGCCGCTGTCCTGGCCGAGGACGAACGACGACGCGGCCTCCTCCGCGGCGATGAGTCGGTTCGGCTCGATATCGGTCGCGCACATGCTTCGCGAGACATCCATCGCGAGGACGACGGTCGTCCGGCTGGTCGGCACCGCGACGACTGCCGCGGGCCGCGCCATCGCCAGCACGAGGCCCCCGAGCGCGACGACGAAGAGGGCGAACGGCAGATGGCGCCGGATCCAGGACGACCGCGGCGCGGCCACGCGGACGAGCGACAGGCTGGAGAATCGCACGCCCGTCCGTCGGCGCCGCAGGGCCCAGTAACGGACGACTACCAGGACCGGCAGCACCGCGAGGAGCACGAGCAGCTCGGGCCACAGGAAGGTCACGGCATCCGCCCGAACCAGCGCAGCGAGCCGACGCCACCAACGAGGAGCAGCGCGAACCCGAGCGCCGCGAGGATCGGCGTCAACTCGAAGGGCTCGGTGCGCACGACCAACCGCCGGCCGATGTCCTGGTAGATCGCCGAAAGGTCGGCCTCGTCCGCGGCCGCGTGGTACGTGCCATCCGTCATCGTGGCGATGTCCTGGAGCGCCGCCTCATCGAGCTGGGTGTGGACCATGAACCCCTCGACCTCGAGCGTCGCCCCGGCCGCGCTGCCGATCCCCACCGTGTGGATCCGCACACCGCGATCCTTCGCGATCTGCGCGGCCTCGACCGGATCGGGTCGGACCGTGTTCTCGCCGTCCGACAGGAGCACGATGATGGCCGGTTCGTAGACCCCGGCGGGGACCGGGGTGGCGACCGGCGTCGGCGGCGCGGAGGCATTCGTGTAGTAGTCGGTGGTGTTCGGGTCGGTGTCGGCCTCGATCGCCTTGAGCGACGCGAGGATGCCCTGGCCGAGCGACGTGCCGCGCTCCGGCTCGAGGCGCTGGATCGCGGCGATGACCGCGGCACGGTCGCCGGTTGGCGCCTGGGTCGAGACCCCGGAGTCGCTGAACACGACCACGCCGATGCGGACCGACGTCGGTTGATCATCGATGAACGCCAGCGCCGCGGCCTTGGCCGCCTCCATGCGTGTCGGTGCGACGTCGGTCGCCGCCATGCTCCCCGAGACGTCGAAGGCGAGGAGCACCGTGCCCTCGAGCCGCGGGACCCCGATGACGCTCTGCGGCCGGGCGAGCGAAAGGACGAGGATCGTGACGCCGAGGACCGTGCACGCCGCCGGGATGCGACGGGTCCAGCGCGTCCTGCGACCGATCGGCGACGACGCCGCGGCGCCCATCGCCGCCCTACCCCAGCCGAATTCCGCCGCGCGCACCTCCCGTCGACGCTCCCGCGACCGATACGCCCATACCCCGAGCGGGATCGCCAGCAGGAGCAACAGGAGCGGTGGCCAGATGAACGACACGGCTTACCGCTTCGACCGTTTTCGACGCGCCGCCATCCGCACGATCGCCGCGATCAGGTCGTCGTCGGTCGAGAGGCCGAGCGCGTCCACGCCGGCTCGCCGGAACGCCGCCGCCAGCTCGGCCTCGCGGAGCTGGCTCGCCTCCTGGAAGCGCCGCCGGAACGACCGGTCATGCGTGTCGATGTACAGCTGCTCCCCGGTCTCCGCGTCGTCCATGAGCATCGGCCCAACGTCGGGCAGCTCGACCTCGCGCCGGTCGTAGAGTCGGATCGCGATGACCTCGTGGCGACGCGTCAGCGCCTGGAGCGCCCGCTCCCAGCCGGGGACGCTGATGAAGTCCGAGATCACGAACACCAGCGATCGACCCTTGATCCAGCGCAGGCCGGCATCGAGCAGCGTCGCGAGGTCGGTGAACGGCGCCGAGCGATGGCGGGGGTGCGTCTGCAGGTCGTTGATGAGGCGGAGCACCTGGACCCGCCCGCCGCGTGCCGGGATCGTCCGCTCGACCTGGCTGCCGTAGAGGATCGCGCCCACGCGATTGCCGTGGCGGGTCAGCACCCGGGCCAGCGTCGTCACGACATCGACCAGGACGTTGCGTTTCAGCCGCTCGGACTCGACCGTCCCGAAGTCGACCGACGGACTCAGGTCCACCAGGAACCAGGCCGTGATCTCGCGATCCTCGAGGTATTCGCGGATGTACGGCGTGTCCATCCGCGCCGTGACGTTCCAGTCGATGTGGCGCACGTCGTCGCCGTACTCGTATGGGCGCAGGTCGGCGAAGTCGACGCCGTTGCCCCGGAACAGGCTTCGGTAGTCGCCCTGGAGCAGGCCGTCCAGCCGGCGGACGACCGTCCAGTCGAGGCGCTGGAGGACCCGCTCAGGCGCCGACGCGAACGCGGTCATCGTCACGGAGCGGGACGATCGGGACTGGCACTCGGTCGATGATCGTGCGCAGGATGCGATCGCTGCTGACATCCTCGGACAGCGCCTCGAACGACAGCACCAGTCGGTGGCGGAGGATATCGAGCGCCATGTCGAGGACGTCGTCCGGCAGCGCGTAATCGCGCCCGCGCACGAAGGCGAGTGCGCGGGCCGTCAGGATGAGGTTGATCGACGCGCGCGGGCTGGCGCCATACGTGATGAAGCGCCGGAGGTCGTCGAGGCCGTGGGCGCCGGGGTCCCGGGTGGCCGCCGTCAGCCGGACCGCGTACGTCATCAGCGCCGGATCGACGAAGACCTGGTCGACCGCCCGCTGCATCGCAAGCAGCGTCTCTGTCGATACGACGGGCTGGGCGACCGGCACCTCGCCGGTCATCCGCTCGACGATGACGAACTCCTCGGTCTCGTTCGGATAGTCGACGACGACTTTCATCATGAAACGGTCTACCTGTGCCTCCGGGAGCGCGTACGTACCCTCGGTCTCGATCGGGTTCTGCGTGGCGAGCACGAGGAAGGGATCCGGGACCTTGAACGTCTCGCGGCCGATCGTGACCTGGCGCTCCTGCATCACCTCGAGCAGGGCACTCTGGACCTTGGCCGGCGCGCGGTTGATCTCGTCCGCCAGCAGCAGGTTCGTGAACACGGGGCCCAGCGACGTGCCGAACTCCCCGGTCTTCTGGTTGTAGATGCGCGTACCGACGAGGTCGGCCGGGACGAGGTCGGGCGTGAACTGGATCCGCTTGAACTCGCCCCCGATCGTGTCCGCCACGGTCTTGATCGCCATCGTCTTGGCGAGACCCGGCACGCCCTCCACGAGGAGGTGGCCGCGGCAGAGCAGTGCGATGACGAGCCGCTCGAGGAGATGGTCTTGACCGACGATGACCTTCTTGACCTCGTACAGCAGCCGCTCCATGGGGTTCGATCGATCCTGACCGTCGAGTGGATCCACGCGTTCGATCTCCTTCGTACGGGGCGGGTCAGTAGGGGGGCAGGCCGGCGGCACCGCCGGCGACATTGATCGGGACGGCGAGGCCGATTCCGATGAACACGTCGTCCTGGGTCGGGTTCACGAGCGCGGTGACGATGCCGATGAGCCGGCCGTCGCGATCGACCAGGGCACCACCGCTGTTGCCAGGGTTGACCGCGGCATCGATCTGGAACAGACCCCTCAGGGTTCGACCGGTTCGCGGCTGTGTGTACGAGCGGTCGAGCCCGGAGATGACGCCGGCCGAGACAGAGCCGTATAGCCCGAACGGGGAGCCGAGCGCATAGGCCTCGCTCCCCTGCCGGACGGCGCCCGGGTTACCGAGCGTGGCCGGGACGATGACGGGTGGCGGCTCGGTCGGATGCAGCACGGCGATGTCGTTCTCGGGCTGGGCAACGACGATCTCGGCCGGTGACGTCGTGCCGTCGAAGAACGTGAGCTCGATGGAGGTCGCCCCGTCGACGACGTGCAGGCTGGTGAGGATGTCGCCATCGAGATTGACGACGACGCCGCTGCCGAGGCCGCTCGACCGACCCTGACCGTCGTTGCCTGCGCCTCCTTCGGCGCCGTCGGTCTCGATGAGCACAAGCGAAGGTTGGACGGCCTGGTAGACCACCTGCGAGAAGGCCGGCGGCGGCGTGACCGAGGCGAGGGCGTTGGCGATGGCCTCGTCGACCTGCTGCTGGGTGAGGGTCGGCGCTCTTGGGGATGCGAGCGTGATGAGCGCGACGACCGCGAGCGCAGCGATGGCGCCGATCCCGACCGGAGCGAGACGACGGAAGCGCGACGGGACGACGTCCGTGGGTGGCGGCGTCGCGGTCCCGGGAGGTGTCGGTCCTTCGGCCATCGGCAAGGCCTCGCGGAGGAGCGGCAATCGACGCGTCCGACGGCACGAGGCCCTCGTCCGGTCAGGGCTCGCTGTCGTTCAGTCCACAACCAGTCTACCGCGAGCGCCCGATCGTTCCCCGGCTACGGCTTCAATTGAACGATCGCGAGCGCGTTCTTCCCCGGATCGACGATCCACGCCATCCAGGCGAAGCCGACATCGGCGATGCCGTTCTCCGTCTTCAGGTCCGGCATGTCGTATTCCTCGATGGGGACGCCGCGGGCCCGTAGCTCGCCGAGCTCGGCTTGAAGGTCGTCCACCTCCCAGGCGATCTGCGTCTGACTGTCCGCCGTGCCGGTGGTGCTCTTCGATATGGCCAGCTTTGTTCCGCCACCGCACCGAAACTCGATCTTGCCCTCGGTCTCAAGGATGATCTCGAGCCCGAGCCTGTCGTGATAGAACGCCCGGGCCTGTGCGAGATCCTTGGCGAGCAGGACCGGATGGACTTGGCTGGTTCCCAGCATGGAAGCGCTCCTCAGCGGTTGTCGCAAGGACGCGCGGACGCTGCCGCTGTTACTGGATCATGAAAAACGCGCCTGGAGGCAACCCTATGGCGTGAGGCTGGATCCCTGAGGGCGAAGTTTCGTCGACTCGAGGGCGATCGAACGGCCATAACGCCCTGCCCTGATGCGCGTTACGCGGATTCCCGGCCGCCTGCAGGGCGACGACGCCGTCCCTGGCGGCCATACGGTTGTGATGATCCGCGTTATTCATGATGGGCGGGTGGCCGCGCTGCGGACGATGCCCAAGGTGCCACTCGCCGCAATTTCCCGCAGTGATACGGCCGGAGTTTGCCGTCCTGACCACGGCCATGACGGGCACGTTGGGCCGCCTCGCGGCGCGTCGTGAACTGCGCTTTCGCAAGGCACGCTCGGACGATCCGGTCGCTAGGACGCTCCATGAGATGTCGATAGGCGGC
>JBIOWA010000184.1:0-11977 GCA_044868045.1 Candidatus Limnocylindrales bacterium | reverse complement strand
GAGACGGACCTCTCGTCCGTGACCGGTGCCTACCCGCTCGACATCGATGGCGACCGCCACACCGATCTCGCCGTGCTGCGGCTCGGCGAGAACGTCCTCCTGCGCGGGCTCGGGGACTGCCGGTTCGAGCGTGCCAACGAGCGGCTCAAGGTCACCGGTGGCGAGGGCTGGACGACGGCCTTCAGCGCGACCTGGGAGGGCGCGGCATCGCTCCCGACGCTGGCCTTCGGTGACTACCTGGTGCTCGATGCCTCCGGCGAATGGACCGGCGAGTGCGCCGACGACGTCCTGCTTCGCCCGAAGGCCGAACCGGGCGGGACCGGCTACGCCGCGCCCATCCCGCTGCCACCGAGCTGGTGCACACTGTCGATGCTGTTCAGCGACTGGGACCGATCCGGTCGCCGCGACCTTCGGGTCTCGAACGATCGCCACTACCACCAGGACCGCGGCGAGGAGCAGCTGTGGCGAATCGAGCCCGGTCAGCTTCCGCGGCAGTACACCCGCGACGAGGGCTGGCGGCCGTTGCAGATCTGGGGCATGGGCATCGCCAGCCAGGACCTCACCGGCGACGGCTACCCCGAGGTCTACCTGACCAGCCAGGCCGACAACAAGCTGCAGACGCTCGCCGACGGACCGGTCAAGCCGACCTACACGGACATCGCGCTCCGCCGGGGCGCGACCGCCCATCGGCCGTTCACGGGCGATGAGACCCTGCCATCGACCGCGTGGCATCCGGCCTTCGAGGACGTCAACAACGACGGCTTCATCGACCTCTACGTCAGCAAGGGCAACATCGAGCGGCAACTCGACTACGCCATGAAGGACCCGAGCGACCTCCTGATGGGGCAGCCGGACGGGACGTTCGTGGAAGGAGCGATGGCTGCCGGGATCGTCGACTTTGCGAAGGCGCGGGGCGCCGCGTTGGTCGACCTCAACGCCGACGGGCTGCTCGATCTCGTCCAGGTCGTGCGTCGCGACAACGTCCGGCTGTGGCGTAACGTCGGATCCGGCGACGCCGGTGGGCCCAGGGCGATGGGCCGTTGGATCGGCGTCGGCCTGGATCAGGATGCGCCGAACCACGACGCGATCGGCGCGTGGATCGATGTGAAGATCGGCGCGGCGCAGACGACCCGAGAGGTGACCGTCGGTGGCGGCCACGTCAGCGGCCAGTTGGGACCGATCCACTTCGGCCTCGGGACCGCCGACCGCGCCGAGGTCCGGGTCACATGGCCGGACGGCGAGGCCGGACCGTGGATGACCGTCGAGGCGGACCGTGTCGTGCGCATCCGGCGCGGCGAGGCAACGCCGACCACTCTGCAACCCTGAGGGAGGAGGACCGATGGCGAAATCCAACGGCGCCCGGCTGGCCGACGTCGAGCTGCCGGAGTTCGGCCGGCCCGCCTCGACGCCCGAGATACCTGCGGCGCTGTACTCGGCTCGCCTCGAGCGGTTGCGGGAACGGATGGAGGCCCACGGCTACGACCGCCTTGTGGTCTATGCGGACCGCGAGCACAGCGCGAACCTCGCATACCTGACCGGGTTCGACCCGCGCTTCGAGGAGGCGATCCTCGTCGTCGGTCAGACGGGCGACCCGGCGATCCTGGTCGGCAACGAGTGCTACGGGATGGCCGGCGCCGCGCCGCTGCCGATGCGACGGCATCGGTTCCAGGAGCTGAGCCTGCCCGGTCAGCCGCGAGACCGGTCCAGGCCACTGACCGAGATCCTCGGTGACGAGGGGGTCGGTCCGGCGGCCCGGGTCGGGGTCGTGGGCTGGAAGCCATGCGCGGATCCGGCGATGCTCGACGTGCCGTCGTTTCTCGCCGACGAGCTCCGTCGACTTGCGGGGAGCGGCGCGGTCGAGAACGCGGTCGACCTGTTCGTCGACCCGGCCGACGGACTCCGCGTGATCAACGAGGTCGAGCAACTCGCGGCGATGGAAGCGGCGGCCTGCACGACCTCGAACGGCGTACGCCGGCTCCTCAACGGCTTACGCCCGGGGATGCGGGAGCGCGATGCGGTCGCGTTGCTCGGCTGGGACGGCTCACCGCTGTCCTGCCACCTCATGCTGACGGCAGGCCCGCGTGCCGCGTTCGGCCTGCTCAGTCCGGGCGACCGCTCGATCGAGCGCGGCGATCCGTTCACCGTTGCGTTCGGGATCTGGGGCGCGCTGAATTGCCGGGCGGGGTTCGTCGTCGAGGACGCGGCGGAACTCCCGGAGGAGATCCGCGACTACGTCGACCGTCTGGTCGCGCCGTACTTTGCCGCCGTCGCGGAGTGGTATGGCGCGCTGCGGATCGGCCAGACCGGCGGCGAGCTCCACGAGATCATCGAGCGCCGCTTGGCCGACCCGTTCTTCGGCATCTTCCTGAACCCGGGCCACCAGATCGGGCTCGACGAATGGGTCAATTCGCCGATCCGACCCGGCTCGACGATCGAGCTCCGCTCGGGGATGGCCTTCCAGGTCGACATCATCCCGGCGACCGGAACGCCGTATTTCACGACCAACATCGAGGACGGGCTCGCGCTGGCCGACGGATCGCTGCGGTCCGCGTTCGCCTCGTCGTATCCCGATGGCTGGGCACGCATCCAGGCGCGGCGCGCATTCATGGCGAACGCTCTCGGCATCGAGCTGCACGAGGACGTCCTGCCGTTCTCGAACATCCCGGCGTTCCTGCCGCCGTTCCTGCTGCGTCCCGATCGGGCGATGACCGTCGCCTCGTGAGGGCTTCTGGCGGAGCCACCGACGCGGGCAGAGATGTTGTCGTGCTGCGCGCCGGAGACGCGGCGCTGACGATCGACCCAGCTGCGGGCGGCCGGTTCTCGTCACTCGTGGTCGGCGGGCACGAGCTCCTGGTGACCGAAGGCCTCGGTCCGATCGAGTGGGGCTGCTTCCCGATGGCCCCGTTCGCGGGACGGATCCGCGACGGGCGCTTCACGTTCCGCGGGCGGGCATATCAGCTCGAGACGAACATGCCACCCAACGCGATCCACGGCACGGTCTACATGCGGCCCTGGGACGTGACGGCCAGGGCGGCCGACCGCGCCGAGCTCGCCACGGAGATCGGGCCCGGGTGGCCGTTCCACGGGCGGGTGACTCAGACGGTGACGTTGCTACCCGACGGCCTTGACGCCTCGTTGGAGCTCGAGGCCGACGAGCCCATGCCGGCCTGGATTGGCTGGCACCCATGGTTCAAGCGCGAGGTCGCCGGAGTGCCCGCCGAGCTCGACTTCGCGGCCGAGCGGATGTACGCGCGCGGCCCGGATGGCCTCCCCACCGGCGAGCTCGTGGCGCCGAGCTCTCGACCCTGGGACGACGCGTTCGTCGGCGTCCGTTCTCCGATCCGCCTCACATGGCCGGGCGTCGCGTCGCTCGAGCTCACCTCCACAGCCGACGTCTGGGTCACCTATGACGAGCGTCCCTACGCGATCTGCCTCGAACCGCAGACGGCACCACCCGACGCGGTCAACCTCCCGAAGGCCAGCGTGCCCATCGCCGAACCAGGGGGCCAGCTGCGGCTGTCGATGCCATGGCGCTGGTCGCCCGGCTGATGCGGCGCTACGGCTGGGTCGGGGCTCCCGCTCGAGGCCGACCGGCCGGTACGTCGACGCCCGTAACCCTGTTCTTGCCGGCGCGCTTGCTCGCATACATCGCGCGGTCGGCGCTGATCATCAGCTCGTCTGCGGTCGAGCCGTCCTCGGGGAACGAGACCACGCCGACCGACATCGACGCGCGGACCGTGTCGTCCGGCAGATCCAGCGTGAGGTCGTTGACCCCGATCCGGATCTTCTCGGCCAGCACGAAGGCGCCGGTCGGGTCGGTCTCGGGGAGGAGCACCACGAACTCGTCACCGCCGTAGCGCGCCGCGGTGTCGATCCGTCGAACGCCGTCATTGACGACCTGCCCGACGGCGCTCAGTACCCGGTCGCCATGGAAGTGGCCCAGGCGGTCGTTGATGGCCTTGAGCTCGTCGAGGTCCATCATCAAGAGGCAGAACCCGCGGCCCGATCGGGCGCTGCGGGCGATCTCGCGCTCGAGCGCCGCGAAGAAGAACCCGCGGTTGAATAGCGTGGTCAACGGGTCGATGGTCGAGAGGCGAATCGCCGCGTCGCGCGAGCTGCGCTGCTCGCGGGCGATGACCACGGCGACGTAGGCCAGGAGGATCATCGCGGTGAGGTTGATTCCCACCGTCGCGACCGTGATCGGCATCGACGCGGCGCCGGGCGGCGACCCGAGGACGACCGCCAGGAGGTAGCCGAGCGCGGCCGTGAGGGCCAAGCCGAGCGTGATCGCCGGCGTCACCACGAGCGCGGCGCCACCCACGATCAGCGGGTACACGAAGAAGAACGGGCTGGCGACGCCGCCGGTCAGCGCGACCAGCAGGGTTGCGACCGTGATCGCGACCGAGCCTTCGACGACGAACTTCGCGGAACCGAGCGCCGTCGCGGGCAGGAGATCGTGGATCACGAGGACGAACACACCGGCGAAGGCCAGGAGGATGAAGATCGCCGCCTGGCTCTGCGGCCAAAGCCCCGTCACGCCGACCAGCGTGGTGGCGGCGAGCAGGAAGACCCACGATGCGATGCGCACGACCCGGTCGTACGCTCGGGTCGAGACGCCGTCCTCCGTGCGGTCGTCGTCGTTGCCACCGACGACGGCCGCGGCCGCCAGGGCGCGCTCCGAGCGGGCGTCGACTCGGTCGCCGTTGCCGCCTTCTCCGCGGGCTGCGCCGCTGATGAGCGGCGACGCCACCAGCGCACCCATGACCACGAGATTCGCGATCACGGCGACGACGATCAGGACGAGGATGGGCTCCAGCGGCACACGGTCATCTTAGTCCGGGTCCTAGCCCGATTAGCCGGTGCGTCTGGTCGACACCGGCAAGGAATGGTGCACCCGGGCGCCAACGATCCGGCCGCGAACCATCAGCGCGTACCCCACTGATAGGTCTGCTTGACCATGCGCAGGTAGACGAACGTCTCGGTGTCGCGTACGCCCTCGATCGAGCGCAATCGCTCGGTCAGGAACTTGAGCAGCGCCTCGTTGTCCTCGCAGACCGTTTCGATCAGCAGGTCGTAGGTGCCCGCCGTGATCACGACGTAGTCGACCTCGGGCATCTCGGCGACCTGTTCCGCGACGGACACGAGGCGATCGCTCTCGCAGCGGATGCCGATCATCGCCATCTGCTGGAAGCCCAGCTTGAGCGGGTCGGTCACGCCGACGACCTGGAGGATGCCGCGCTCGATCAGTCGGTTCGTGCGGGCTCGGACGGCCGCCTCGCTGACGCCGAGGTCGGCGGCGATCTGGGTGTACGGGCGCCGGCCGTCGGCCTGGAGGTGCTCGATGATCCGCTTGTCGAGGTCGGAGACCTCCTCGCCGGAGCGGGCGCCGGCGTTGCGCGGTCTGGGACGTGCCTCGAACGTCATGCCGACAGGGTACGGCCTCGACCCGGCGTCGTGGCCTCGGTCACCCGGGCTTCGGCGCGGGCGAGGCGTCTTACGTGGTCGGCGACGCCTCGGCCGCCGGCTCGGGCGGCGGGGTCACGGTCACCGTGATCGGCGCACTGGTACGCGTCCGCAGCGGAGAGAGCAGCGTTTCGAGCGCACTGACGAGCGGTTGGAGTCCCGCCTTCTGTCGGTCATCGAGCTGATCCGGCACACGGCCGGCGTTGATCGGTCCCCAGATGACCAGGATGTTGCCGCCCGCGATCGTGACGGGTGGATCGCCCTTCTTCGGCGGCGCGCCCGAGGTCCACGTCATGGCGTCGGACAGGCCCTGCATGGTCCGGAACTGGGTGACATCGAGCGGCCAGCCGAGGTACGTAGCGAAGATCTTGGTCACGATCGGGCCGTCCGCGGACCCCGAGGACGCGGTGTGCGCGGTGACCCTGAGCCCGGCGTGACCGAGGCCGTTGAAGACCTGCTGGGCCGTCGCGGGCGTGGGCAGGTGCGGGTTCGGGGTGACGATCGGCATCGGGGCGGCGCTCGCGGTCACGGCGGCAGGCGCGCCGCTGCGCGCGAACATGAAGACCGCAGCGGCGACGACGGTCACCACCGCGACGACGATCGCGACAGCCTTCAGCGCGCCGGGCAGGACGATATGCGCCGCGGGCGCTTCCGTGTGTTGAGCCATGGCTCGGGGATTGTGGTTTGGGCGCGCCATTCCCGTCGACCCTACGTTAGTACCGAGCGATACCGGCCGATCTCAGGCATCGAGTCGGGCGAGCACCGGCGCGAACGCCTCGATCGAGGCGCGGGTGATCGGGTCGATCACCAGCTGGACATGACCGATCCCCTCGCGTGCGTATTCGCGCAGGACCTCGACCATCTCGTCGGACGATCCTTCGAAAGGCGTTGGCTGGCGTTCGGCGTAGTCGCCCTGGATGCGACCGGTGCCGCCCGGGAATCGCACGAGGACGGCGACCGTCCGCTCGATCTCGCCGGGGTCGCGACCGGCGGCACGGCACGCCGCATCCACCAGGTCGCGCAGGGCTGGCACGCCGGCCGGGCTGTTACCCGTGTCGGCGAACCAGACATTCCAGGACTGGACGTGCGGCAGGGTGATGCTCATCATCCGCGGGCCCTTCGAGCCGATCATCAGCGGCGGACCATGGGGTCGCGGGCCGCGCGGCAGCAACTCGCAGTCGCGAGCCTGGTAGAAGCGGCCATCGAAATCGATCGCACCCTCTTGGAGGAGCGTCCGGATGATCGTGAACGCCTCTTCGAACCGGTCGATACGGTTGTCGAAGGGATAGCCGAACGCCTGGAACTCCGTCTCATTCCAGCCGGCGCCTAAGCCGAGGATCAGGCGGCCGCCCGAGATCTCGTCGATGGTGCTGGCCTGCTTGGCGAGGAGGGCCGGGTTGTGGAAGCTCGTGCAGGCGACCAGCGGCCCGAACTCGATCCGGCGGGTCGAAGCGGCGATGGCGGCAAGGATGGACCAGGCCTCCCACGGACCGCGCGGCGGTCGACCGGCCCACCGGTAGAGGAGGTGCTCGCCGACCCATGCCGAGTCGTACCCGAGGTCCTCGATCGCCCGGATCATGTCGAGGAGCTCCGGCCAGCGGACCTCGCGCTCGACCTCGGGCAGCTGGATGCCGACCTTGAGTGGCCGCTCCCCCATCGCGCGGCTAGTGGGCGGCGGTCGGGATCAGCGCGTCATGCATCGCGCGCAGGTGATCGGGGGAGCTGCCGCAGCACGCCCCGACGATCGTTGCGCCGGCCTCGCGCATCTGCACGGCGTATGCGGCCATGGTCGCCGGGTCGGCGCGATACACGGCGCGCATGTCGACGAGCTCGGGCATCCCCGCGTTCGACTTGGCGACGAGGACGGCATCCGGCTTGGCCTTGTGCATGCGCTCGATAACGGGCAGCAGCTCGTCCGGCCCGTTGCCGCAGTTACCGCCGACCGCGTCCGCGCCCCAGGCGGTGAGGGCCTCGACCGCCTGCTCGGGCGAGACGCCCATCATCGTGTGACCGCGGGTGTCGAAGGTCATCGTCGCGACGAGGGCGATCGACGGCGAGACGCGGCGGACACCCTCGATGGCTGCCTTGATCTCGTTGAGGTCGGACATCGTTTCGATCCAGATGAGGTCGACGCCGCCGGCGATCAACGAGGCGGCCTGCTCGCGGAAGACGTCGACCGCGATGTCGTAGTCGAGCGTGCCGAGGGGCTGGACGATCTCGCCGCTCGGACCGATGTCACCGGCGACTAGCGCGGTGCCGCCCGCGGCCTTCACCTCGGCCCGGGCGAGAATGGCGGCGGTGCGATTGAGCTCATCGACCCGTTCACTCAGGCCGTGGAGGCCAAGGCGGAGGCGGTTGCCGCCGAACGTGTTGGTCATGATGATCCGAGACCCGGCCTCGAGGTAGCCGCGCTGAATGCGGCGGATGATCTCGGGCTGCGTCAGGTTCCAGACCTCGGGTGGGTCGCCGAACTGGAGCCCGTTGGCGAAGAGCATCGTGCCCATCGCGCCGTCGGCCATGATCGGGCCGTCCTCAGCGAGGAGGTCGCGGAAGCGCTGGCTCGCCTTACCGTCGTCGATCGCGCGGCGGGTCGCCGTGTCGGGGAAGACGTCGTGGTCGACGGGCTCGAGGGTCGTCGCGGCCTCGGCTGTGGCGGCGTCGGGGGCGGGGTGGCGGAGTCCGCGGGCCCGGAGGCCGCGGCGAGGGCTATCCATTGATCGATGATAGCGGGCTAGGCCAATCGGACGGGTTTCCGGCGGCCTGCGCGCTCGGCGCGTTGGCGCCGCCGCGGCGGTTCTCGCGAACGGCGCGGCCTTTCTCGCGATCGAATACTTCGAATTCGAAGGATCGGTCGGGCGCGGGGGGCCGATGCGATTGACATCGGCCGGCCCATCGCCCAGCCTGCGCGCGATGCTTCACGTCGTCGTCAGCACCGCCGCCCTGTCGCAGCAGCGGCCCGCGAGGGCCCGCTCGACCTGATGCGCCGCGCCCGCGAGGGCGCCAACCACCTGATCTGAGAGGAGACCCTCGGCATGAGCGCCGAGGGTCTTTTGTTTGTGGAAAGGAACCGATCGATGGACATCACCCTGCTGGTTCGAGGCTTCGTCCTCGGCTTCACGATCGCCGCCGCGGTCGGCCCGATCAGCCTGCTGTGCATCCGGCGGACACTGGGCGAGGGCCGGGTTGTCGGGCTGGTTTCCGGGATGGGCGTCGCCACCGCCGATGCGACGTACGGGGCGATCGCCGCGTTCGGTCTGACCGCTGTGACCGACCTGCTCGTCGACTGGCGTCGGGCCCTCGGGGTCGTCGGCGGCCTGTTCCTGTTGTGGCTCGCCTGGCGGACGATCCGCTCGGTGCCCGGGGAGGCGGCGACCGCGGTGAACGGAGAGCGACGAGGGCTGCCCGGCGCCTACCTCAGCACGCTCGGGCTCACGCTCACCAACCCGATGACGATCCTGTCATTCGCGGCCCTGTTCGTCGGGCTCAACGTGACCGGCGGTGGCGCGGCCGGAGCCGGACTGCTCACGCTGGGCGTGTTCGCGGGGTCGGCCGCCTGGTGGGTGGTGCTCGTGACGGCCGTCGGCGCAGTTCGTTCACGGCTGGCGCCGTCAGGTATGCGCGCGATCAACATCGTGTCAGGAACGTTGATCGGAGCGTTCGCGCTGGTCGCGATCGCGACCGGGGTGATCGGATAACGGAATGGTCGGGGAGGTGGGATTCGAACCCACGATCTCGTGCTCCCAAAGCACGTGCGATAACCAGGCTTCGCTACTCCCCGGGCGTGCCTTCGTCACGAAGGCGCGGCCAATCATACGGCCACGTCCGTCGATCTCCCTCCAACGTCGCAGCCAAGAGCCAGATAAGTCCCAGCGAAGAGCCATGCGGTATTCCTTCTCCAGGCCGGGATCCGTCGGATCGGTCCGAACGCCGCCGCTGGCACGAGAACCTGGAGACCTCAAATGCGGACTCGGCATCTGGCCAACCTCGGCATGGCGTCAACCATCCTCATCGCGCTTGCGCTGTCGCCGGCCGCGGCGAGCGCTGCCAGACCGGCCGCGGTCGATTGGCCGACGACGGTTCGCGACACGGCAGACCTGAGCGGCCCGGTCATCGCTTCCGGCTCCGTCCGCGATGCACAGGGACGTCCGGCATCCGGGCAGGCCGTGCTCCTCGCCTTTCCCCCACAGGACGTGCTGTCCGGCTTGAAGGTCGGCGACTCGGTCGATGTCGTTCCCGTCGGCAAGGCCAGGGTCGGGGCGGACGGCAGCTTCGCCCTTCGCTGGGACCCGCTGATCCCGATCGACCGTTTCACATCCTCCTATGGCACGGTGGACCTCGAAGTCCTCGTTGATGGCCCGGCCGGCGCGAGCGTGGTTGCCTTTTCCCGTGAGGTGATACCAGACGGGAGCATCGGCGCCGCGGCTCACGACACCGGCGATGGGCGCGCAGCCGACGAAGTCGCGCTAACCCTCGATCCGGGACTCGGGAGCAGCAAGCGGTCGCGCGACGCGCGTGAAACGGCCACGCTTGCGGCCGCCCCGATCTATTGCACGAACACCCTCAAGGCCCTCTACCCGCCCGTCTGGCATCTCGTCGCCGAGCTGTACACCGGTTCGCACGCAACGGTCGATTTCACCTATGCAGTCGGCACGCAATCGACCCTCGGGGTCGGCCTGTCGGTCTCCGGCAGCGCCGGCTCGTTCAGCCAGAGCGGCAAGATCACGGTCGGCTCGACCGGAAGCATCAACTTCGCGGAGGTCCCACAGAACCAGCGGCGGGTCGAGGAGACGCAGTGGCGCTACGGCAAGTGGGACGTCAGCTGTCCGACCGCGCCGCACTTCGAGGCGCGGCCCCACTCCTGGATCGGCGGCTCGACCTACTACAACGCGGCGTCGACGCCGTCCGCGCCGTATTGCACGCCATACCTGATCGGCGATCGGCCCTCGGTCGACCAGCACCAGGCGATCGAGTGGTCGAACGGCGTGCGGATCTCGGGAATCATCGGCGTCGACCTGAGCAGCACGACCGGGTTCACGAGCAAGGCCGCGCAGAAGTGGACGTTCAGGGCCAACGGCAAGCTCTGCGGCACGAACGCCTACCCGTTCCAGGCGCGCACCATCGTCGCCAAGTAGACCGCTCGATGTGGATCGGGTCCCAGACTCGGTGGCCGCCGTCGCGCATCGCGGCCCTCGTGGTCGCGGCGGCGGCCGTCGGCGTCGTCGTGGCCGCGATCCTCCTGACCCGGAGTGGCTACGAGCCGGGCGGGCCGATCGCCAGCATCCGCGAGACCAGCGTCACAACGCATGCTCGGCCCGGGACGCCGATGACCTGGGGCACGGTACTGCCCGAGAACCCGACCGCCGCCGACATCGTCATCGAGTCGATCGAACCGTCCGCGCCCGCGTCCGGCCTGACGATCCTGGGGATCGGCGTGTCCGACCCACGGAGAGGCGCCGTCGGGACGGCTGCCAGCTATCCCCCGCCCGGCATCACGCCCCTCGACGTGGCCGGTGCCGTCATGACGCCGCGGACCGGCTCATCCCCGTTCCTTCAGGTCGTCGTCGGGATCAGGCTCGACGACCCCCGCGAGGGCCGTATCGACGGCCTGCGGATCCGCTATGTCGCCGGAGGTCGGCGATTCGAGACGGTCCTCCACGACGCGCTCGTCGTGCTGCCGCCCTCGTCGTAGCCTGAACCGGTGCCAAGACGGGGTCTGATCGCCCTTGGGCGGCGTGGCGGTAGCGCGTCGCGACTGCGCAGCGCCCTCGTGGTCGTCCTGCTAGCTATCGTGGCCTGGTACCTCGTGGCCTACGTGTGTCGCATCCCCGGGGACGTCCCCGCTACCGCCATCGCGCATCGTGGCGGACCCGGAGGGACCGGCGCTCCGGAAGGAACCCTCGCGGCCTTCGACGCGGCAATCGCGGCCGGTGCCGACGCGCTCGAGTTCGACGTCCGGGTGACGTCCGACGGTGTCCTGATGGTCTTGCACGACGACACCGTCGATCGGACCACGAACGGACACGGGTCGGTCGCCGCGATGACGTTCGATCAGGTCCGAGCACTCGACGCCGGGGCTGGAGCGACCCTCCCGACCGTCCGGGAGGTGGTGGATCTCGCCGCGGAGTCCGACATGGCGCTGATGCCCGAGATCAAGGACGGACCGGGCCATCCCGAGATCGTCGGAGCCCTGGTCGACATCCTGACCGCAACGGACTCCCTGGATCGAACGATCGTCCAGGCGTTCGAGCCCGAGACCCTCGACGCGATCCATGGCGTGGAGCCGCGCCTCGAGACGTGCCTGTTGACGGGCGTCGGTCAGTTCGACGCGACGGCCGTTCCAGAGGGCACGACGAACATCTGCCCGATGGGCGAGATGGTGCTCCTCGATCCCGACATGATCCGGGCGGCACATGCAGCCGGGCTCAAGGTCTACGCATGGTGGGGACTCCTGGAGACCGCCGCGACCGACGCCATCCTCGAGGCGTACGGGGTGGACGGCCTGATCGTCGACGAC
>JBIOWA010000183.1:0-5813 GCA_044868045.1 Candidatus Limnocylindrales bacterium | reverse complement strand
GCGGACCGGCGACACGGCCTCGATGTCGTCGCGACCTTGCGTTCCGAGGGCGTCGCGGACGGCGACCTCCTGCTCGCCGGGCTGCTCCATGACGTGGGGAAGGGCCAGACCGGCGTGTGGCCGCGGGTCGCCCATTCGCTCGGTCAGGCGTACGGCACCTGGGTGTGGCGCATCGCCGGGTGGCTGCCCGGTATGTCGGCGGCGATCGAGCGCTTGCGAGCGCATTCGGAAACATCGGCCGCGCTCGCGGCCGCGGCCGGCTGTTCGCCACGGACCGTCGAGCTGATCTGCCACCAGGACGCTCCGGTCGACTCCGAGGCGGGGCGATTGCTGCAGCTCGCGGACGAGGCGAACTGATGCTCCCCGAGGTGCCGGGCACGCCAGGGCGGCCCGTGATGGACCCGGCCCCTGCGCCCGATGCCACGGTCAGCTTCGGTGAGGGACGTCGTCCCGAGACGGCCACGACAGTCCAGGTTGCAACCTTCGACGGTCCGCTCGGCCTGCTGCTCTCGTTGATCGAGGCACGCCAGCTCGACGTCCTGACCGTGCCGCTCGGCGGGCTGGCGGATGCCTATCTCGACGCGCTCGCCGGCCTCGAGGAGGACCGCCTCGGGAACATCAGCTCGTTCATCGCCATCGCGTCGCAGCTGATCCTGATCAAGAGCCGCGCGATGTTGCCCCGGCAGCCGGCCGTGGAGCCGGGAGCCGTCGACGATGACGCGCCGGACCCCGAAGCAGAGCTACGAGCCAGGCTGTTGCTCTACCGGGCCTATCGGGACGCGGGGCAGGAGCTCGCGGCCGGCGCCCTGGGACGCGTCGGCCTGTTCCGCCGCGAGCCGGGCGTGGCGCGGGCGGCCGGCATGGCCGGCGCCCGACCGGCCGACGCACCGCCGATCGACCCGGCCCGACTCGTTGGCGCGCTGTCGCACCTCGCCATGATCGTCCCGCCGCCGGAGCCGCCACCCGAAGTCGTGCCACGGACGATCACCCTGACCGAGCGGGCCTCGATCATCCGGGTCGCCCTGCGTCAGGCATCGACCGTGGTGCTCCAGGATCTCCTGGTCGGGGTCCGCGACCGCGTCGTGATCGCGGTCACGTTCCTCGCGCTGCTCGAGCTCATGAAGCGTCGCGAGATCGTCGTCGAGCAAGCGGAACCCTGGGGGCCGATCGTCGCCCGCGCGACCGAGACGCTCGGCGAGGGCACGCCGCTCGACGAGTCGCTGGAGTCGTTCGCGTGACCGAGGAACTCGACCTCGAGCTCGAACCGACGGACCGCGGCGAGACGACGACAACGGAGGATCGCCCGCCGATCGAGCTGACCGAGGCGACCCTCGAGGCGTTGCTATTCGTAGCCGAGCGACCGTTGCGCCGGCGGGAGATCGCCTCGCTCGCCGGCGTGGACGCGGCCACGGTCGATGAACGATTAGGCGATCTCGAGGTGTCGCTGCGCGAACGCGGCATCCGGCTGCTCATCGACGGCGACCAGGTCGAGCTGGCGACGGCGCCCGAGGCCGGCGCTCTGGTGGCCCGCTACGTGGGTGCGGATGCAGTTCGATTGTCGCCGGCCAGCCTCGAGACGCTCGCGATCGTCGCCTACCGACAACCGGTCACGCGCGGCGCCATCGAGCGGATCCGTGGCGTCGACTCCGACTACACGGTGCGCTCGTTGCTTCATCGACGGCTCATCGTGGAGCTCGGTCGCTCGGCGGCGCCCGGCCGGCCGTTCCTGTACGGCACCGGGTTCGACTTCCTCGAGCGGTTCGGGCTGACCAGCCTCGACGAGCTGCCACCGCTGGACGTCGATATCGCTGCGCGCTTGGCCGAAGAGGGCGGCGAGCCGCTCACCGAGCCGATGTTCACGAGCGACGGCCCAGGCGAGGGCTGATGCCGGCCGAGCGACTCCAGAAGGTGCTCGCCGCCGCGGGCGTGGCGTCGCGACGGGCCGCAGAAGCGATGATCGCCGAGGGCCGGGTGACGGTCGACGGCCGCGTGGCCGGCGTCGGAACGCAGGCCGATCCCGACCGATCGATCATCGCGGTCGACGGACGGGTCATCGGGGCGGCCGCCGCCCACGCCTACCTGGTGCTCCACAAGCCGGCCGGCGTGACCTCCACCACCCAGGATCGCCACGCGGAGACCACGGTGCTCGACCTTGTCCCGACCGCGCTCGTGCCGGATGGGGCGCGCCTGTACCCGGTGGGGCGACTCGACCAGGACAGCGAGGGCATGCTGCTGCTGACGAACGACGGCGAGTGGGCCGATCGCGTCCTCCACCCGCGTCACGGCGTCGAGCGCGAGTACGCACTCGGCCTCGATCGACCCCTCGATGCCGACCAGGTCGCCGCGCTGCAGCATGGCATCAGGCTCGACGAAGGGCTCGCGACGCTCGGCGGCCTGCGGTCGATGACCGCGATCGAGGCGGAACGCCTGGCTGCGTTGATCCGCCCCGCGCCTCCGGAGCTCGCCTGGTATCGCGCCACCCTCACGCAGGGCTGGAAGCGGCAGCTCCGCCGGATGTTCGGCGCGGTCGGGGCACCGGTCCAACGGCTGGTCCGGGTACGGATCGGTCCCGTGCGAATCGACGGCCTGCGTAGCGGCGCGGTTCGTGCCCTCAAGGCCCCGGAGGTGCGAGGGTTGGGCGCCGGGGCCGGTCGTTCCCGGCCCACGCAGCAAGGGAGGGATCGTGGGCTTCCTACGACGCCTCGTCGGCGGCGCTGAGCCGCCGCTACCCGACTGGTCGCCATTCGACGACGGACGGACGCACCAGGCCTTCCTCGACGCCGTCGAAGCCGATCTTCGACGCCGAGGGGTGCGGTACGCGATGGAGGACGGGCTCGTCCAAGTCGCCACGGAAGGCCGGGATGAGCCCGCGCAGTACGGCCTCGCCAACCTCTCGCAGCAGTGCGCCGCCAACGAGCGGGACGACTGGGCCAGGATCATCGCGACGCACTTCTCGAGCGTCTTCTCGATCCAGGGGCGCGACCTCGACGCCCTCGCTGCCGACTTCGACCAGGTGCGACCGATCCTCCGGGTCCGCCTCATGCCCGATGAATCGATGGGCGGCGTCATCCTCCCGGGCAGCGCGGTCCGCTCGATCGCGCCGGGGATCCTTGCCGTGCTCGTCTACGACTTCCCGGACTCGACGGCGTCCGTCCATGTCGACCATATCGCGTCCTGGCCGGTCGGCGCCGATGCCGCCTTCGAGCAGGGCGTGGCCAACCTCGCGCGGGAGCCGGCACCGCTCAGCGACGACATCGACGTGGAGCCGGGAACATCGGTCCGAGTCTGGTACGGGGACAACTTTTACGTCGCCACGCGCGTGCTGCGCCTCCGCGACCTCCTGCCCGACGGAACGAGCGACGCACTGGTCGCGGTCCCGAACCGGCACACGCTGGTCGTGCACCCGATCGTCGACGGTGGCGCCATTCCGGCGATGCAGGCGATCTATCGACTGGCGGTCCAGCTGTTTCGCGACGGACCGGGATCGATCAGCGATCAGCCGTACTGGTGGCACGAAGGCGACCTCGTCGTGATCCCGCACCAGGACCATGGCCGCAAGATCGCGGTGGTGCCGCCCGACGGTCTGGTCGCCGTCTTCGAGACCGTGCTGGCCCGGTCGCGAGGCGACTGACCGCTATCCTTCCCGCGATGGACGGGTTGGTGGTGGCGCTCGACGGGCCAGGCTCCTCTGGCAAGAGCAGCGTCGGGGCGACCGCCGCCCGTGAGGTCGGCTACCGGTTCTGCGACACGGGCCTGCTGTATCGCGCGGTGACGTGGCTGGCGGAGGAGCGCGGCGTGTCGGTCGACGACCCCGAGGGCCTGGTCGACCTGGTCGAGGACGTCGAGCTGGCCGTGGACGCCGGCGGTCGGTTGTCCCGCGTCCGCGTCGATGGCGTCGATCACACCGGGGACGTACACGGCCCGGCGGTCGAGGCGGCGGTATCCGCGGTCTCGGCCGTGCCCGAGGTGCGGACGGCGCTGCTGAGCCGGCAGCGCGATCTCGCCGCCGACGGGGGCATCGTCATGGCCGGTCGGGACATCGGCACGGTCGTGCTGCCCGATGCCGACCTCAAGATCTACCTCGACGCATCGGTCGAGGAGCGGGCGCGACGCCGCGCCGAGCAACGTGGTCTTGATCCGACCGGCAGCGAAGGGATCGCCATCCTCGAGGCGCTGCGGCGCCGCGATCGACTCGATACGACGCGCGCCGTCGCGCCGCTGCGCATCGCACCCGACGCCCGGATCATCACCACCGACGGCAACGAGTTCGAGGACACGGTCGCCGCGGTCGTCGGGGCGATCCGCGACGCGGAAGCGCGGCTGGAACCGGCCCGCCCCTCGCGATGAGCGCGGAGACCCGCGCGCCGGCGCCCGCCGAGACGACGATCCGGGACGACATCGCGCCCTGGATGGGAGCGCTCGCAGCCGCGTTCCGCGTCGGGCTCAAGGGTCTGACGCGCATCCGGATCGAAGGCGCGGTGGACGAGATCCCGCGGACCGGGCCGGTGATCGTCGCCGCGAACCACAGTTCCAACCTTGACGTGCCGGTGCTCGGCTCATCGCTGATGCCGAAGCTCGGCCGGCGACTCCAGTGGCTCGGCAAGAAGGAGCTGTTCGACTGGCCGGTCGTGGGCTGGGTCGCGCGGAATGGTGGCGTCCATCCAGTCGACCGCTCGACCGCGGACATCGACGCGTTCCGGCTGGCGACGCGGATCCTGGACGAGGGCCATGCGCTGTTCGTGTTCCCCGAGGGAACCAGGAGTCGCGACGGCCGGCTCGGGGAGGGACGGGACGGCGTCGCGGTCCTTGCCCTGCGCACGGGCGCCCCGATCGTGCCGGTCGGGGTGACCGGCTCGTACGAACGCTGGCCCCGAGGTCAGAAACTGCCCCATCCGGGGGGCCGCGTGACGGTCCGCGTCGGTCCACCGTTCCGCCTCGCGGACGTGCTCCCACCGGGGTTGGACCGACGCGCGGCGAAGGCCCAGGCGACCGACGTGATCATGCGGCGCATCGCCGAGCTGCTCCCGGAACGCCAGCGCGGGAGGTACGGGGATACTTCTGCGCGATTGGAACATCCCGATGTTCCGATCAGCGAGGGAACCGGCGGTTAGCGGCCCCATCGCGGCCTCTCCAGGGTCGCACAGCCGCTAGTCGTCCAGGCTGCCCATGCTCAAGTTGACGATCGTGCCCGTCATTCCACTCGCCTTGTCTGAAGCGATGAGGACCGCCGCGTTGGCCAGATCCGCGAGCGTCGACATTCGTCGCGGGTGGGTCCGGTTTGCGAGCGACTCGATGAACTGTTCCCAGGTCATCCCCGATGCTGTGGCGTAGAGCTCGAAACCTTGCTGGATCCTGGGTGTCTCCGGGACGCCCTGCGGTCGCAGGCCAACCACGCGAATGCCCTGCGGTGCGAGCTCGGCCGACAGACCTCGTGTGAGCGCCTCCACCGCCGCATAGGCCGGACCGCCGCCGCCCGCGAATGGGGTGCCCGTACGGGATAGAGTGGCGGTCATGGTCATGATCACCCCTGATTTTTTCGCGACCATCCGCCGGGCCGCCAGGCGGGCGATCAGGAAGTACGACCGCGTATAGGTCGTGATCGGCAGGGAAAACTGCTCGACGTCAAGCTCGGTCAGGGGAACACGAACCTTCGGATTCGGGAGGCCGATCGCGTTGAACGAAATGTCGACGCGGCCCGCTTTGTCGATCACGGACTGGAGATGGGTGTCCACGGACTGTTCGTCGAGCGCGTCGACCTGCGCCGCCTCGGCGGATCCACCAGCGGCAACGATGTCCTCCGCGACCGCTTCGAC
>JBIOWA010000182.1:0-3611 GCA_044868045.1 Candidatus Limnocylindrales bacterium | reverse complement strand
CTCGGACGACAGCAGCGACGGGCCCCGTGGCCGAGCCGACATCCATCGACACCCCCACGTTCCGCCACTTCATCGCCGGGCACTGGATGGACTCGGTCGGCGGCGGGACGTTCGAGAGCCGCAACCCAGCGGACCGACGGGACGTCATCGGCCGGTTCCAACAGGGCACGGCCGCTGACGTGGCGATGGCGATCAAGGCGGCCGAGACCGCGCTGCCGATGTGGAAGCGGACCCCCGCCCCGAAGCGCGGTGAGATCCTCTATGCGTTCGGCGCGCTCATGGCCGAGCACAAGGAACGGCTCTCGCGGGCGATGACCCGCGAGATGGGCAAGGTGATCGCCGAGGCTCGAGGCGACGTCCAGGAAGGCATCGACATCGCGTTCCTGATGGCCGGCGAGGGCCGCCGGATGGCCGGCGACACCGTCCCCTCGGAGCTGCCAGACAAGTGGGCGATGAGCATCCGCCAGCCGATCGGGATCGCCGGCATCATCACGCCCTGGAATTTCCCGATGGCGATCCCGTGCTGGAAGATCATGCCGGCGCTCGTGACCGGCAATACCGTCGTCTTCAAGCCCGCCAGCGACACGCCGCACTGCGCGATGCTTCTCGTCGAGCTGATGGCCCAGGCCGGCGTGCCGCCCGGTGTCGTCAATCTCGTCACGGGTACCGGCGGCGAGGTCGGCGGCGCGATCGTCAGCTCGCCGGACGTCAACGTGATCTCGTTCACTGGTTCGTCGTCGACGGGCAAGGCGATCGCGACGAAGGCCGCCGGACGGCTCAAGCGGCTCTCCCTGGAGTTGGGGGGCAAGAACGGCGTAGTTGTCCTGGCCGACGCGGACCTCGACCTCGCAACGGACGGCATCCTGTGGAGCGCCTTCGGCACGACCGGCCAACGGTGCACGGCCGCGTCGCGCGTGATCGTGGAACGGCCGGTCGTCGACGCGCTGCTCCAGCGACTGGAGGGCCGAGCGCAAGCCCTTCGACTCGGCGACGGGCAGCTCGATACGACCGACGTGGGGCCGCTGATCAATCCGGCCGCCGTCGACAAGGTCGACTCGTATATCGATATCGGTCGCGGCGAAGGCGACCTCGTGACCGGCGGTCGTCGGGCGCGTGACGGCGAGCTGGCGCGCGGCAACTTCTTCGAGCCGACGATCTTCGCGGGCGTCCGGCCGATGGACCGGATCGGCCAGGAGGAGATCTTCGGTCCGGTCCTCTCGATCATCCCCGTCGACGACTACGGCGAGGCGATGCTCGCCCTCAACCAGACCCGCTACGGGCTGTCGTCGAGCATCTTCACGCGCGACGTGAATACCGCGTTCCGGGCGATGCGCGACTTCGAGACCGGGATCGTCTACGTCAACGCGGGCACCACCGGGGCCGAGGTCCACCTGCCGTTCGGCGGCTGGAAGGAGACCGGCAACGGCCACCGCGAGGCCGGCCACGTCGCGCTCGACACGTACACCGAATGGAAGTCGATCTACGTCGACTTCAGCGGCCGCCTCCAAAGAGCGCAGATCGACAATCAATAGGCCGACCGCGCATCGGCTCGAGGTTTCCGCGCGGCAGCCCTGCGACCGCATCGGAGCGGTTTCTATGCGACCGGACCAGCCTTAGATGCGCACCAGCTCGAACAGGCGGGCCTGGAAATCGCCGCGGATCAGTCGAGCGCCATCCGGTCCGGCGCCGGGCGGCATCGGGTCGGGCGGCTCGATCCCTAGCCCGATTGACATGAGCTCGTCTCCGAACCGCTCGATCGCCCCGGTCGGCTCGCCGAAGCCGTCGGTCCAGCAGCTGATCCGGTAGGTTGCGCCAGGGTCGAGGCCGCGCAACCGCAGGCGGTCCCGGACCGGCCCGGGTCGGGCGAGCGTCCGGAACAGCCCGACGATCGCGTGGCCGCCGTCGCCCGACGCAACCATCCAGGCCGTCTCGTTACCGTCGGCGGCGAACGGGCTTCGCAGCCGGAGGAAACGGCCGCGCTGCAGGAGTTCGCGGCGAGGAAGGTACCAGGCGACTTGGCCGGCAACATCCGCACGCTCGGCCTCGGACATCGCGATCGGGTCGAGCTCATACCCGAACACACCGAACATCGCAACGGCCGCGCGCGTGAAAAGCGGCGTGATCCGACCAGTCTGGTGGTTCGGCACGGCCGAGACGTGCGCCGCCATCGACGACGGCGGGTACGCGATCGAGGTCCCCCACTGGATGCTGGTCCGCTCCACCGCGTCGGTCTCGTCGCTCGTCCAGGCCTGTGGAGCGAATGCGAGCAGCCCAGGATCGAACCGACCGCCGCCACCCGCGCACGACTCGAAGAGGATCTCCGGGAACCGCTCCGTGAGCCGACGGTAGAGCTCGTAGACCCCGAGGATGTAGCGATGGTGGAACTCGCCCTGGCGTTCCACAGGGAGCGACGCACTCCAGGGCTCGGTGATGTTCCGGTTCATGTCCCATTTGACGTACTTGATCGGGGCGCTGGCGAGGACGGCCGACAGCATCTCGGTCAGGTGGTCGACGACCTCGGCCCTGGCCATGTCGAGGACGAGCTGCTGCCGGCTCTCAGTCAGGGCTCGGCCCGGCACGCCGATCGCCCAGTCCGGGTGCGCCCGGTACAGGTCGCTGTCCGGGCTGACCATCTCGGGCTCGATCCACAGGCCGAACGACAGGCCGAGCGCTCGGATATCGCGGACCAGCGCCTCGAGGCCGCCCGGAAGCTTGCGCCGATCGACCACCCAGTCGCCGAGGGACGAGTCGTCGCGGTCTCGCCGGCCGAACCAGCCGTCGTCGAGGACGAACAGCTCGACCCCGAGCTCCTTCGCTTTCGCGGCGATCGCGACGAGCCGCTCATGGTCGAAGTCGAAGTATGTCGCCTCCCAGCTGTTCAGGACGATCGGCCGGATCCGATCACGCCAGCGGCCGCGGGCCAGCCTATCTCGAAAGAGCTCGTGGAGCGCCTCGCTCAGCCCGCCGAGTCCGGTATCGGACCAGGCGACGATCGCCTCGGGTGTAGTGAATCGCGTGCCCGGCTCCAGCCGCCAGGCGAACCCGTCGGGGTGGATGCCGATCCTGACCCGCGCCGTGCCGAACGGTTCGACCTCGGCCTCGGCGAGGAAGTTGGCCGAGTAGACGAGGCTCACGCCGAGAGCCTCGCCACGATCCTCGGTCGTCTCGGGTCGGCGCAGGGCCACGAACGGGTTGTGCTCGTGACCGGACGCCCCGCGGACGCTGCCGACTCCCTGCCGCCCTGGTACCAACGGCCGTTCGTGGACGTGCCGCTCCCTCGCCCATTGGCCGCTGAGCGTGACGAGCTGCCAGCGCGCATCCGGCAGGTCGAGCACCGCGCTCATCGCGCACCGGACGGTCAGAACCGCATCGCCCTCGTTGTGGATGCTGAGCGATCGAGCCACGACGGGCCGGTCCGCGAAGAGCGTCGTCCGGACGACGACGCGGAGACCCGCCGTCGCGTCTCGGAGGTCGATCTCGAGGGTCTCGGCCTCGTCATCGTTCTCGACGTAGGTCGACGGCAGGCCGGCCAGCTCAGGCTTGCCGGCCAGGATCCGGTGGCCGTCGTAGCGCAGGTCCAGGACGGTCGAGCCGTCCGGTGACTCGACGAC
>JBIOWA010000181.1:0-11151 GCA_044868045.1 Candidatus Limnocylindrales bacterium | reverse complement strand
TCCTCGGCATCGTGATCGGGATCGCGCTTTTGGTCGGAACGCTCGAGTTCGTCGGCCCGAACGAGCGCGACGGCTGGGCGCTCGCCGGCACGATCGTCCCGATCGCGTACATCGCGTGGTCGATCTGGCTGATCGTGCTGGGGTTGCTGCTGCTGTTCATCAGCTAGGGCTTGAACGCGATCCGGGGAAGGAGACCGACGATGCAGGACTTCGAGCCGCTGATCGGCGAATGGCACGGCGAAGGGGAGTTCCCTATGGAACCTCCGATGAAGATGTCCGCCGAGGCGAAGATCGAGCGGCTGGGCGAGTTCATCGTCTTCAGCTCGGTGGGAGAGCCCGCGGAGATGCCCGACAGCCTATCGATCATCGGCGGCGCGCCAGACGGCGAGCCGCAGACGATGCACTACTTCGACTCTCGGGGGGTCAAGCGGCAGTACGTGACAGCGCTCGAAGGCTCCACGTGGAGGATCTGGCGGGCCCCCGACGAGGACTGGAACGGCCCTGACGGCCCCGGCTTCAACCAGCGATTCATCGGCGAGATCTCGGCTGACGGCAACACGATCGACGGCCGCTGGGAGCGCGGCATGGGTGACGCCGGCGATCAGTGGGAGATCGACTTCCCGATCACCTACGTCCGCAAGTAGCGCGGCATGGTCCTCCGCGTCCGGCGCCGGCGACAGGCTCGGTCGCTCGTTCCCGTCCCACGGCAGCTGGAGGCCAATTGCGTCCGTAACGACCTAGTTCTTACCGTCGGGCGCGATTCCACTGCGGATCTTGCCGTCCAGCGGGATATCGCCGCTCGAACGGGTCGATCGACGGCCCTGGTTGCCGCCGCACGACATTACGGGCCGAACCGCCGCACGACGCGTCGGAGTTTCCCGTCAGACGCCACACAGGAGCGCTGTCATCGCGTTGTCGGGCTAGCATGCACGTCCGCGCCGGAGTGGCGGAACTGGCAGACGCAGCGGACTTAAACTCCGCGGCCCGCAAGGGCGTCCGAGTTCAAATCTCGGCTCCGGCACCACGCCGTACCCCCATCTGTACCCCCGATGGGTCAGGAACCGGCGAGCAAGCGGTCCATTGCTTGACCTCGGCGCCGCTCGATCGGAGCCGCCGGGGAGTAGCTCGCACGCGGCTGCGGAGGGCGTGGCTCGGGCAGTTCCGGCCGCGGTCTATCGAGCCATGGTCAACCCTTCGTCCTTTGCGGATCGGCGCGGCCAATGGTGTTCTGCTCGCGGACGCTACCGTCCCGGGCCCTTGATGACGAGTTCGCCGTCCCCGAGGTTTCGACCCTACGACGGGTGCATAGGCGTCGTCGTGGGCGGGCGCGTTACGACCCGCTGCTAGGATTTCGGCCCGCCGGGGAATCCCCACGGAGGGTGGAGGTACGCGCGATGAGGTCCAGGGGATGTTTCTGCTTGTGGCCGCTGTTGTAGGCCTGTTGACCGCGGGACCGGCACTGGCCAGGCAGGAGCGAACGGCGCTTTGGGTATGTGACGTACCAGGGGAGGGATCCGTCACCTCGTGAGCGCGGCCGAGGCGGCTCGACACGGGATCACGCAAGCGGACAGCCGCGCTGGAGTGGTCTTCGAAACCAGTTTGGGTATGCATGCTCGGTGAATTGACGGTCGTCACGTCCGCGACCTTCGCATCCACGTCGAAGCTGTCGGGCCGCACGTCCAGCCATTCGTCGATCGCCGCCCGCGCCTCCTGTAGGGCCTCGCGGCGCACCGAGGCGGTGAGCGTCAGCCGTGGGCAACCAGTCGACGCGCCAGATATGTGTCGAAGGGCCAGCGTCACCTAGTCTGTTGTGACCGACGGAGCTGGCGCGCCTCGGTCGAAACTCGGGGGCTAGCACGAGCTGGCACGGGGCTCTGCCCACGGGCGGCGGCTGACGCTCGCAAATAGAATGCGGCGGCAGGGGGCGTCTGGTTGGCCCGAGGTGAGCCGTGACCGACCCCGACCGCTACCGCCGGCGCGCGAGCGACCGAGCGGAGGAACGCGCCAGGCGAGCGGAGAAACTCGGGGATGTTCTCGCGTTCGTCGTGGCCAGCGCGCAGGCCGAGGCGGCGCAACGTCGCCGGGATGAGTGGGCCGAACGCGAGCTCGGGCCAGATACGTCTGAGCTAACGGCTGCCAGCTAGTCCGTCAGCGGGCGGCACCTAGAGTGGCGTCCTCGTCTGAGTGTTCGGCTCGTCGTCGTCCGTGTTGGATCGGGCCGCCGGCGGCTCCTCGGGCAGCGTGCCTTCGATGTACTCGCGTCGAAGTTGCTCGATTCGCGCCGCGAGGCCCTCGTCGATGTCGCTGTCCGGGGCTTCCTCACGTCGCATTGCGAGCTCGTGCCATTCGGCGAGGATCTGCTTGGCGGTTCGAGACGGCATTGCTGGCTCCCGCGCTGTACCTCGCCGCGACGCCGCGATGGACCGCCGGCGAGGTCATCTGAGGTCGGACACTAGCGCCGTGGCAGCTGCGACCGCCGCAGCTGCGGAGAGGCAGCCGTTTCACCCAACCTGCAACGGGTGCGGACCCGGTCGTTCGGCCTGGCGTCCGAGCGGCACGGTTGGGACGCAGACGAGTTCGCCCGCGTCGACGCACTGCCGGCGCTGAGGCCGACCTACTGACCGAACCAGCCTGGCTCGTTCGGAGCGGACACCGAGGGTTCGCCATCCGGACTGACCGAGATGGCCAGTGGCAACCGCCCAGCTCTCCCGGGAGGGACATCGCTGGCCGTGATGAGTGGGCCCCGCCGACCAGGATCAGGGTTCACAAAGATCGCCCAGCCCTGACCGCCGGGAGGCACGGTGAACGCGACGTCGACTTGCGCACGTGGCGGAACGGGGTTCGGCTCGGCCCTTCCCACGAGTCTGCCCATGGACCCCTGGGCTGCCGCGACCGCGACGATCACCGGCGCGTTGCTCTGGTTGTTGACGGGGATGATCCAGCGCCGTGCACCCGGATCGAGGGGATCGACGGGCAGGATCCCGCAGCCGGTCAGCGCGAGCGCGACGGCCATCCCCCAGGCGAGACCGAGAGGACGTCGTCGCATCGATGGGCAGCCTACTGGTCACGCGTCGCGTGCACCTGCTAGATGGTGACGCGGAGCACCGGGCTCGCAGCCTACGCTGCGCGTGGCGCCTCGGTCCCCGGTCGTTCCCCCCAGCGGCCGTGACAGGTAGACCGAGGCGCCGCACCCAGCTCGCCGGCAATACACTCGGACAAAATGGACCCACTGCTGATCGCCGTCGCCATGATCGCCGCGGTCCTGGCGGCCTGGGCCCTGCTGGTGATCTGGATCTGGCGGTCCTCCCCGTCCCGCGCCACGGTCGTCGACGTCGTGCGGTTGCTCCCCGACGTGCTTCGCCTCGCAGCCGGCCTTGCCCGGGACCCAACCACGCCCCGCTCGTGCCGGATCGCCCTGGCCGGTCTCGCCATATGGATCGCGAGTCCCATCGACCTCATCCCGGAATTCGTACCCGTGGCCGGCCCGCTCGATGACATCGTCGTGGCCGCGATCGTCCTGCGCTGGGTCGGTCGTCGCATGGGGGAGGATGCGCTTCGGGCGCACTGGCCGGGTACGGCGGATGGGTTCGGGCTGGTTTTGCGTTTGCTCGGCAAATCCACTGTCTGGTGCCGTCGCTAGATGAGGCCATGGCGCTGCATCGCTGACAGGGCCCTGATCGCTTGCTGTTCAACACTCAGGCGCATGAACTGGAAGATTTCGAGGCCGATGCCGGCCGGATCGGGCCCGTTTGCTTCTCGGTCATGCGTGCCAGCGATGTACGGCAAGCAAACTCGGACGCGGATCTTGCGGGTCATGCGCCTCAGCGATCAGCAGCAAGTGCGGCGCGGCCTAGCTCCGCCGGCCGAACCCGAAGCGGCGCGGCTTCTTGTCGATCTGCCCAGCCGGGACCATGAACCCGTCCGCCCCGAACGCGGTCGCGCTGAGCTTCACGAGATGCTCGGCGGCGGGCGAACGCGGCGCGCCGAGGACGATCGGTACTCCCTCGTTCACCGCCTTGAGATACAGGAACGGGTCGTACGGCAGGTCGCTCGAGATCCGTGTGCCCAGCGCCGACTCGATGTCGCGCGGCTTGAGGATCTCGCGGGCGAACATGTTGTTGAGCACGAATATCGACTTGGCGCTGATCGAACCGGCCTCGTTCAGGTATTCGAGCAGGCCGTGTACCGCCTTGAGCGCCGACATCTCGGGGTGGACCGGAAGCACGATGTTCTCAGCGGCCTCGAACACCCGAAGGACCCGCTCGTCGAGCGCGGACCCTGCGTCCACGACGATCGCGTCATATCCCTCGAGGAGCGTGCCCAGGATGTGCGAGACGTGGTCCGCGGTGATGAGCTCGGACGCCTCGGGATTCGCCGGCGCCGCGAGCACGTGCAGGCCGCTGTCGTGGCGGGTCGCATACGAGCGCAGCAACTCGGGCTCGCGCAGCGCGGAGGCGTCGCGCACCACGTCGGCCAGGGTCTGCTTCGGCTCGAGGTTCAGGTGGGTCGCGACGCCTCCGAACTGCAGGTCGAGATCGACGAGGACGACCCGATCAGCCTTCCGCTGGGCTGCCGCGACCGCGATGTTGGTTGCGATCGTCGTGGTCCCGACGCCGCCCTTCGGGCTGTATACCGCGATCGTTCGCCGCGGCCTGGCGAGCGTCAGGCCGTCCGCCGAGACGACCGGCGCGAGCTCCTTCGAACGCTGGAACCGAAGCAGCAGCGCCTCGACGCGGGCCTCGATCTCACGGGCGTCGAACGGTCGCGCGACCACATCGTCCGCGCCTGCTTCGAGGAAGCTGATGCGCTCCTCGACATCGTCGGTCGCGGCGACGCACAGGATCGGGATCGGGGCCGTCGTCGGCGTCGCCCGGATCTCGCGACAGAGGTCGAACGCGGTCTTGGCACCCTTCGCCGTCTTCCCCATGTCGATGATCGCGAGCTGATTCTCGGCGACCTTCGCGAACGCCTCGTCGGGCTCGCTCGTGCGGGTCACGGTGTACCCAGACGTGGTCAGGATCGGGGTCAGCGACTGGGCGCCGGCGTCGGCGGATTCGAGGATGAGGATCGTGCTGGCCGGCATGGGCCTCCCGGGTTTCACGGCTGTCGGGCGTCGGGCTGAGAATACATCGACCGCCGGGCGAACCCGTCGGTCCGTGCTAGACTACCGCCCGTTTCCTTTCCGCTCCGTGCCGGATCGGCTCGCCGACGTCAACGGGGCATTCCCACTGGAAGGAGGTTTCGGGCGCATGCGCCGATACGAACTCATGCTCGTGCTCCGTCCCGACGTCGCGGACGATCGGAGCCAGGCGGTCATCGACCGCACAACCCGCCAGATCACGGCCGCCGGTGGCCAGATCACCAAGGTCGCGCCGTGGGGGCGTCGACGGCTCGCGTATCCGATCGATCGATATCGCGAGGGCTCGTACCACATCGTCCTGTTCCACGCGCCGGGTGAAGCGCTAGCCGAGCTCGAGCACAGCCTCCTCATCACCGAGGAGGTCCTTCGTCACCTGGTGACCCGCGACGAGCGGCCCGTCAAGGCGATCCGTCGCGAGGACGGGATCGACGGCGACGAGACGGAAGACACCGACCTGCCGTCCCTTCTCGACGACGTCGAAGAGGAAGATGGCAGCGAGCGGATCGGCGAAGACGAGAGCGAAGCGGCCCCGGCCGCCATCGACTGAGGAGCGCACGAAATGGCCCTGTGCAAGGTCATGATCATCGGCAACCTCGGGTCGGATCCCGAGATGCGGTATACGCCCAGCAATCGGGCGGTGACCCAGTTCAACGTGGCGGTGAACCAGAGCACGAAGAACCAACAGACCGGCGAGTGGGTCGAGGAGACGGACTGGTTCCGTGTCAGCGTTTGGGGCGACCGAGCCGAGCGCATGGCGGAGACCCTGCGCAAGGGCAACAAGGTCTTCGTGGAGGGTCGCTTCAAGACCCGCCAGTTCGAGGGCCGCGACGGCCAGACTCGGACTTCGCTCGAGATCACCGCCGATTCGATCGTCAACCTCGAACGCCGACCGCGCGATGAGGAGGGCTCCTTCAGCGGGGCCCCCGCGAGCGCCGGCACGTTCGCCGGCGGAAGTGGTGGTGGCGGGAACGGCGGAGGCAGTGGCGGCGGCAACGTGCGCCCGCAGCGCGCTCCGACGGACGACACCGACCTCGACGACCTGCCCTTCTGACCATTCCGTTTCTGACCAGGAGAACCTGATTCGATGCCTTCTGCCCGCTCGCGCAAGCGAGACGACTTCTACCGCGATCGACGCCGTCGCAAGGTCTGCGCCTTCTGCGCCGACAAGACGACGCTGATCGATTACAAGGAGGTCAACCGCCTCCGCCGATACCTGTCCGAGCGCGCCAAGATCGAGCCGCGGCGCAAGACCGGCACGTGTGCCGGGCACCAACGCGAGCTGGCCGTCGCCCTGAAGCGGGCCCGCCACGTGGCGCTGCTGCCGTACGCGCCACAGCACCTCCGCCCTTAATCCTCGGGCGGATGGCGTCGCAGAGCTTCGCCTCCGACCTCGGAGAGGCCCCGGCGCTAATCCGGCCGATCACCCGCTAACGTGGCAGCCGCTCTACTGCTGATCGCCGGGGGGGCGGCCGCCGGGGTGTTCGGCTCCCTGCTCGGATTGGGCGGCGGCATCCTGATCGTGCCCTTGCTGACGCTCGGCTTCGGGCTCGACTTGCGTGAGGCCGTCGGCGTCTCGCTGGTCAGCGTGATCATGACCAGCAGTGCGGCCGCCGGCGTGTATCTCGAACGCCGCGTGGCCGACCTTCGACTCGGGATGCGCCTCGAGCTGTTCACCGCGATCGGCGCGCTCATCGGCGGCTCGATCGCGTTCCTGATCGACGAACGCTGGCTGTCGATCCTGTTTGCCGGCCTTCTCGGCTACGTCGCAGTCACCATGGCTCGAGCCGGGGAGGCCGCCGCCGAGGACGCTCCCATCGCCGAGAACCCGAACGGCCCATCCGGCAGCGTGCGGAACATGGGATGGGGTGTGGTCGGCGCGACCGGCGCCGGCGTGGCCTCGGCGTTGCTGGGGATCGGTGGCGGGATCGTCAAGGTGCCGCTCATGCACCTGGCGATGGGCGTGCCGCTTCGCGTGGCGACGGCGACGAGCAACCTGATGGTGGGGATCACGGCCGCGGCGAGCGCGCTGATCTATCTGCTCCACGGCGAGATCGATCCTTACGTCGCGGGCCCCACCGCGATCGGTGTGTTCCTGGGAGCGAGCGTGGGATCGCGGTTGTCCCGCCGGATCGACCTGCGCGTCCTGCGCTGGCTGTTCGTCGCGGTCCTGACCTACACAGCGGTCCAGATGTTGTTGCGGGCGGTGTCGTGATGGGTTTCGAGCGGACGATCGGGCGCATGTTGATCGTGCTGACGTACGGTGCGGTGGGTCTGCTGGCTGTTGGTGTCGCGTTGATGGCCAGTCAGGGCGTTCCGCCGCTCAGCGGTGGCCCCCAGCTCGACATCGGGCGATTGGCGGGCGACCTCGCCAGCCTCGCGCCCAGCGGCTTCCTGTGGCTGGGCCTGCTGGCCGTGATCGCGACCCCCGTCAGCCGCGTCGTCGCGGCCGGCATCGGTTATGCGCGTGCGGGCGACCGTGCGCTGGTCGTGGTCGCCATCGCGATCCTGGCGGTGCTCGCCCTGAGCGTCGCGACCGCGCTCGTCACGACGTAGCCCGCTCGGTCCGCTGGGGGTGGCGAGACGGCGCGATATACTCGGCCGACCTTGCGGGGTCCGCATGCGAACAACGCGCAGTCAGCGCAGGAGTCGAGCCGAATGACCACCGAGACCCAGGCCGACGTTCCCGCCACGTCGACCCACCACGCCCCGACTCCGGGAAGCCTGGATGACCTGACCTGTTATTTCGAGGGCGACTTCGTCCCGATGAAGGACGCGAAGGTCAGCATCATGACCCACGCTTTCATGTACGGGACCGCGACGTTCGAGGGCATCCGGGCGTACTGGAACGCCGATGAGGGTCGGTTGTACGGCCTGAAGGTCCGCGAACACGTCGAGCGGATCCGCCAGTCGTGCCGGATCCTGCTGATGAAGGACATCCCCTCGGTCGATGAGCTCACCAGGCTGATCGTGGAGACGGTCCGCCGGAACGGATTCCGCGAGGACGTCTACATCCGGCCGTCGTTCTACAAGTCGACCAAGGCGATCGGCGTCCGGCTCCACGACCTCGACAACGAGCTGTGCATCATCACCCTGCCCTTCGGCAACTACATCGACACCGCGAACGGCGTCCGCCTGATGACGTCGTCGTGGCGGCGCAACGCGGATGAGGCGCTGCCGGCGCGCGGCAAGATCACCGGTGGCTACGTGAACATGGCCTTCCAGAAGTCCGAGGCCGAGCTTAACGGGTTCGATGAGGCGGTGGTGCTGACCGCAGGCGGCCACGTCAACGAGTCCTCGGCGGCGAACATCTTCGTGGTCCGCGACGGCGTCGCCTTGACGCCACCCGTCAGCGACGACCTGCTCGAGGGCGTCACGCGTCGGGCGCTGATGGAGCTCATGGCGAACGAGGGCATCCCGACCGCCGAGCGTTCGATCGATCGATCCGAGCTGTACGTAGCCGACGAGATCTTCGTGTGCGGGACCGGTGTCCAGGTGTCGCCGGTCGTCGAGGTCGATCATCGACCGGTCGGTTCGGGCGAGATCGGCCCGATCGGACGGCTCGTTCGCGACCGCTACTTCGAGGCGGTGCGCGGCCGGTTGCCCGCCTACAAGCACTGGTTGACCCCGATCGAGTAGCGCCGGCCGGACCATCGCCTCGGGCCATCGGTCGTGCGCCTGGGCCGCGACTGAGAGTCCTGTTTTCGCCCCGTAGGCCGTCTGAGACCGTTCCTCGGCGCCGATCCGGGATTGCCACGCACGTCCAGGGTCCGAACAACGCAGACTCGGCGACTTCGGCTCGGATTCGGGACTGTTACGCACGCGACCCGGGGCCGGCAACGTCAGGACGACGGCGGCGGCTCCAGGTTCGGCGTGTTGCGTCCGATCGTGATGACCACGTCCGCCCGGATGGCCGGGTCGGTCGCGGTCTTGATCTTGACCTTGAACACTCGCTCGAGGTAGGCGATGGTCCCGGGGATCTGCGCCTCCGCGCCGTTGTAGACGGTCACAACGGTCTTGGCAGGGACCGCGCCCTCGGGTTTGGCACGCGGCGCCGAGGCTGCCAGTCCGTGGTATTCGAGGTAGCCCGCGACCTTGGCGCCCCTGTTCGTGACGCCGGTCCCGTTCAACACCCAGACCTGGGCACCCTCGGCAGCAAGCGCCTGGCGCTGCGCTTCGTCGAGCGGGTTGGTCTTGAAGGCGTCGCGCACGGCGCGCCGGATCCGGTCCACGTACGGCAACGTGTAGTAGCCGCTCAGCACTTCCTGTTGATAGAGCGGCGGCGCGAACACGTAGGACCGGATGTTGGCGGTATCGACCTCGGAGGCGAGGCCCAGCAGCTCGTCGATCTGGTCGAGCGGGATGTCGGTCCGCACCGCCCGCTTGAGCGCGGCGACCAGCTCGGGGAGTCTCGGGATCAGGGCCTGCGGGTCGGCCTGTTCCCGGAGCGACAGCAACACCCGCTGCTGACGGGCGCCTCGATCGAAGTCGGTGGAGGTGTGGCGTGACCGCGCATAGCGAAGGGCCTGGTCGCCGTTCATGTGCTGGATGCCGCTCGGGATGTAAACGCGCTGCGTCCGTCCCGTCGTGCCTGGGAACGTGTCGTCGACGACCGGCACCTGGACGTTGATCGTCACGCCGCCCACCGCGTCGACGACCTTCTTGAAGCCGTCGAAGTTCACCTCGACGAAGTAGCGGATCTTGAGGTCGTAGAGCTCGCCGACGATCGCCTTGAGCGAGTTGTAGCCGCGGGTCCGGTCGTTACCCGCCCACAGGTCGGAGCGACGCCGGTTGTTCACGAACCAGGAGTTGATCTTCTGGCCGTAGGTCCGACCCCAGACGCGTTGCGCCGGACCGGGCGGAACCGGCACCTCTTGCGTGTCGCGCGGCAGGCTGAACATCGCGACCTGCTTGGTGACCGGGTCGATGGAGACCGTGATCAGGGTATCGGTGTTGTGGCCCCCGGCCTGCTCATCCGCGCCGATCAGCAGGATGTTCAGTCGCTCCCGCCCGTCCCAGGGCGGGATCTCGACGCTCGGCACCGGCGTGCCGATCAGCGACGGCTCCGGTGTCGGCGAGGCGGTCGGTTCGGCGCTGACTTCGTCGCTCTCCGTCGCGCCCGGGGACGGGCTCGCCGTCGCGTCGCAGTCCTCCGTGTCGCTCTGGGTCACGAAGATGCAGCCCCCCAGGGCGTCCTGGGCGAGCAGGTCGTAGCGGGCGACGACCACGTGGCTGCCGGCCATGACCAGCACGACAGCGAGGAGGCCGGCGATCGACAGCGGGTTCCGCGGCATCCGGGCGCGCCCGAGCCGGCCGTCGCCCGAAGCCGCGTGCGCGTTCATGAACTCGGCGACGCGATAGGCATCGACGATGGCAACGAGTCGGTAAGCCAGCGCCAGCAGGTTGAACACGAAGATCGCCCCGACCAACGACACGAAGGCGCCGAGGAGCTGGAGCCGGTCGAGGCGGATCATCAGTCCGGCAACGAGCGCGACGAGCAGGATCGGCAGCGCCGCGAAGCCCAGGGCACGCGTCGGGGCACCGGCATACCAGTGGCCGAGACCGGGGAAGAGCAGTGACAGGAACGCCGCAGTAAAGGGCGACCGGGCTCGCGGTCGCGACTCCTGCGGGTGCTGCATCGCGGGTAGGATACTCGGACTCGCTGGACGGGTCGCCGGGCCGGAAACCGGTGCGCCTGCCCTCGCCCCGCGCACACGGAGATGCATGTTCCGACCCATCACCTCGAAGCCCGACTTCGTCGCCCAGGAGCACGAGCTGCTCGCGACGTGGCGGGAGCGCCGAACGTTCGCGCGCCTTCGAGCGCAGAACGCGGAAGGCCCGAGGTGGAGCTTCCTCGACGGGCCCATCACCGCGAACAACCCGATGGGCGTCCACCACGCCTGGGGCCGTGCCTACAAGGACCTCTACCAGCGCTTCCACGCCATGCTCGGCGAGGACCAGCGCTACCAGAACGGGTTCGACTGCCAGGGGCTGTGGGTCGAGGTCAACGTCGA
>JBIOWA010000180.1:0-17260 GCA_044868045.1 Candidatus Limnocylindrales bacterium | reverse complement strand
GGACCATCCCGACGCGCAACGGGGCGAGCAGCTCTCGCAGGCGGACCGCCTCGGCCTCGGCGGCGGGGGCCGAGGCATCCCAGAAGCCGGCCGGTGCGCCGTCCGAGCCCGCGGTCGTCTCGTCCACGATGTCTGCCTCGTCGATGAGCGGGACCACCACGAAGGTCCGATGCCCGGCAGCCGCCTCCTCGCGAACCTTCTGCCACGTCCCCTCGAGCTCGTCCGGCCGACGGATGCCGGTGCGGATCGGCAGCCTGCCCTCGGGTGGCGTGCGCAGGTTCGAGACGTCGAGGTCCGCGTACAGCACCTGCCCGAGCGTTCGCGGGATCGGCGTCGCGGTCATCAGCAGCACGTGCGGGTTCGTGGTCCCACCCGCCTTCGCCTCGAGCTGGCCGCGTTGCTCGACCCCGAACCGGTGCTGCTCATCGACAATCGCCAGGCCGAGCCGGGCGAACGACACCGACTCGCTGAACAGCGCGTGCGTACCCACGATCACCGATGCCTGCCCCGACGCGATCAGGTCGTTGGCGTGCGACCGGTCCCTTGTACTGAGCGACCCGGTCAGCAATAGCACATCGACCCCGGCGCGCTCGAGCAGCGCTCCGACGGTGTCTCGGTGCTGCCTGGCGAGCAGGTCGGTCGGGGCGAGCAGTGCCCCCTGGAAACCGGCCCGGGCGGCGGCCGCGAGCGCGTATGCGGCCACGGCCGTCTTCCCGGATCCCACGTCGCCCTGTAGCAGCCGAAGCATCGGCGTGGCCTCGCCGAGGTCCGCCCGGATGGCCGCGATCGCCGCGTCCTGGTCGGGCGTCAGTTCGACCGGCCGGCCGATGCGCTCGGTGAGCGCCGCGACGAGGGCGTCGCGGATCGACCGATCCGTCTGGTCGTCCACGTCCAGGACCGGAGCGCTGTCCTTGCCGCGCGCTCGCCGTCGACCGACCATCCCGAGCTGGAGCGCGAGCAGCTCATCGAAGGCCAGGCGGCGGAGCGCTGCATCGCGCTGGTCGAACGTCTCCGGATAATGGGCGGACTCGAGCGACTCCGCGATGCCCGGGAGGCCGGCTGAACGACGGAGTTCATCCGGCATGTATTCGGGGTAAGCACGGCCCGCGCGGTCGAGCGCCTCACGCATCGCGACCCGCAGGCGCGCGGCGGTCAACCCGGCCGTCAACCGGTAGACCGGCACGATGCGGCCGGCGTGGAGCACCTCGCCGTCGCCCTCGATCGCCTGGAACTCCGGGTTGTCGATCGTCAGGGATCGGCCGAACCGCTTGAGCCGACCCGACACGACGATCTCCTGTCCGGCTCGGAGGCGGCGCTCGATGAAGCGGCGACCGAACCAGGTCGCCTCGATCTGGCCGGTCGGGTCGCTCAGCCGGGCGATGGTTCGCTGGATCCGTCGTCGCCACGACGCTTCGACGCGGACGCTCTCGACCCGAACCCGCGCCGACACGACTGTGCCCTTCTCGGCCCAAACGAGGTCGCCGAGACGCGACAGCTCGCGCAGGTCGTCGTAGCGCCGCGGCAGGTGGAAGAGCAGGTCGCGGACGTCGTACCAGCCGAGCCGGATGCCGGCACGTCGGAGCAGGCCGGCGGCGGTCAGGCCCGAGCGTGCCAGCGGCGTCCGCAGCAGCTCGATCGGGTCCGTCGGCGGTGGCGGAGCGGTCGTCCGCCTCGCGGCCGTGCTGCTGGTCTTCGACGCCATCGAGCCCGGCTACTCGGCCGAGATCAGATACCGATAGAAGGGTTGCCCGCCGTGGCGCACCTCGATCTCGACACCGGGCAGGACGGCTCCGATCCGCTTCGCCATCGCTTCCGTCTCGGCGAGGTCCGCCCCATCGCCGTAGAACATCGTGACCAGCTCGAAGCCCGGCGTAAGCGCGGACATCGCTGCGAGCATGCACTTGACGCGATCGCCGTTGGCGGCGACCAGCCCCTCGTCGGGATCGAGCGCGATCGTCTGGCCCTTCTTGACCTTCCTTCTGCCGATCGTGGCGTCGCGGACCGCCTCGGTCACGACGATCGTCTGGATGGATCGTCCGGCCTCGGTCATCGGGCCGACGTTGGCCGCGGCGTCCATCCCGGGATCGAGCGCGAGAAGGGCAGCGAACCCCTCGGCGGCGTTGCGCGTGGGGACGACCTGGACCGGCCGATCGCTCATCGACGCGACCTGGCGGGCAGCGAGCACGACGTTCGGGTTGTTGGGCAGCAGCAGCACCTCCTGTGCGCGGACCGCCCCGACGGCCTCCAGCAGCTCACCGGTGCTCGGGTTGGCGGACTGCCCGCCCTGCACGACCGAGGCCACGCCGAAGTCGCGGAAGATCGCGGCAAGGCCCTCGCCGGCCGTGACCGCGACGACGGCGAGCCCCGGCAGGTCGGTCGCCGGACCGGTGCCGTTGCCGCCACCGGGATCGCCACCCGGGCGGGCGATGCTCTGTTCGGTCGGGGCAGGCGGGTCGGCGCCGGTGAATTCGGCCGCTCGGACCTCGCGCAAGTCGCGAGCCTGGTTGTCGAGGTTCTCGACGCTGATCCGGCTCAGCGTGCCGAGCCCGAGGCCGTAGCCGAGGACGAGGTCGGGACGCTCGCTGTGGACGTGCACCTTCAGCGCTCGCGCGTCGCCTGCGACGAGCACCGACTCGCCGATCGACTCGAGGTGGTCGCGGATCGCATCGACGTCGAGCGGCTGCTGACCTGCCGCCTGGAGCAGGAACATGGTCTCGTAGCCGAACCCCTCGTCGGCGTGGGCGGCGAGGGTCGACGGCTTCGGACCGGCGGGTCGACGGGCGGCCGCGACGGGCGCCCGGCCGGCGAGGTGGAGCAGAGCGCCCTGGAAGAGTCGATACAGGCCCTGCCCACCGGAGTCGACGACGCCGGCCTCGCGCAGGATCGCGAGCAGGCTCGGCGTCCTGGCAACGGCCTTCTCCGCGGCGGCCAGGGTGGCGCCGAGGACGACCTCGATGTCGTCGTCGCGCTCGGCAGCCGCGACCGCCCCTGCGGCCGACTCGCGGATGACGGTCAGGATCGTGCCCTCTACCGGTTTCGCGACGGCCCCGTATGCCGTCTTGGCGCCTTCGTTCAGCGCGTGCGCGAGATCCAGCCCGTTGAAGCGCTTCTTTCCGCCGAGTGCCTCCGCCATGCCCCGGAAGATCTGGCTGGTGATGACGCCCGAGTTGCCGCGAGCGCCCATGAGCGCCCCAAAGCTGATCGCGGCAGCAACGCGGTCGGCGGGTTGTCCGGCGACGGCTTCGGCCTCGTCGAGCACGGCCTTGACCGTCGCGAACATGTTCGACCCGGTGTCGCCGTCGGGCACCGGGTAGACGTTGAGGCTGTTGATCTCGTCGACGTGCGCTTCGAGGTTGGCGACGGCGGCCCGGAACGCGTCGAGCAGGCCGCTCCCATCGCAGGAGCGTCGCGCCATCTAGGCGACGTCCGAGCCGCTGTCGGCGAGATCGCGCGGGCGAATCCCGGTCGGGAGGGCGGTCGGGGCCTGCGGCACGGCGCCGCCAGCCGGCACGTGCAGGCCGTCGATGTGGATGACGATCCGCGTGACCTCGCGGTCGAGTGCCCGGTGGATGCCATAGCGGATCGCCGAATCGACCTGCCGCGCGACTTCCGCGACGGGCACGCCGAGCGCGACGGTGATGTCAAGCTCGATCTCGATGCCGTCGTCAAGGCGCACCGCGATCCCCGGATGACCGAGGCCGAGGCGTTCCATGAGACGGCCGAGCGGGCCTCCGGCGAACCCGGTCACCCCGTATGAGCCGAGCGTCGCGGTCCGGACGATGTCATCGAGGGCCCGACCGGTGACGAGGGAGCGGCCGGGTGTTGGGCGGATGGCCAAGCTGGCTGGGTCCTCCCTGGAGGGCTCCCGCGGCGGGGAGGCCCGAAGCGCGTGCTATCATACCGCCCCGCTCAGGCCCTCCAGCCTGATTCACCTGTCCCTGAACGTCTCTCCGAGGAACCCATGGCCCGCTCCTGCGCAATCTGCGGCAAGGTCTCGATGGCCGGTTTCAACCCGCAATCGTCGGGATCGAACCGCGTCCGAGCCCACCGCCGGATGCAGCCCAATCTCCAGCCGCTCGTCATCGAGCAGCACGGCGCGCCGGTCAAGGCGCTCGTCTGCACGCGCTGTCGCCGCACGCTGCTGAAGGCATCGAAGTAGCTCGCTGATCTCGCCCTCATGGCGGACGCATCATCGCTACTCACCGACCGCTCGCCGACCCTCGCGCCCGGTCGTTCAGTGTCCGGTGGGTGCACGCTGGCCTGTCGCTCAAGTTGGCATGTCAGCGTGAGTGACGGGTTCCGGATGAACGCGCACGGCAGGTAGTCAGAAACGACAGATTCCGTCGATCTGGGCGACCGATCCTGCACGGCTATGCGATTCGCGTCACCACGGCAGACATGTCACCGGGCGTGACCAGGTCGCGATGAAACAAGAGCCAACGACCGTTGTCGGGACGCCGCGACCAGGGCCGGCCTCTAGCGCTCTGCGGTGTCGAGCCAGATCGTGAACGGGCCGTCGTTCACGAGCGAGACCTCCATCTCGGCCCCGAACCTGCCCGTTTCAACCCGGACGTCGTGTTCGCGGAGCGCGGCCGCGAAGCGCTGGTAGAGCCGATCCGCCTGCTCGGGCGGGGCCGCGCCGGTGAACCCCGGCCGGCGACCCCGGCTCGTGTCCGCGAACAACGTGAACTGCGACACCACCAGCGCCTCACCGCGAACCTCGATCAGCGACCGATTGGTCCGACCCTCCTCATCGCGGAACACGCGGAGCTCTGCAACCCGCCGGGCCAGCGCATCGGCGATGCCCGGATCGTCGTCGCGCGCCACCCCGACGAGGACCACGAGCCCATGGCCGATCGAGGCGACGACCTCGCCATCGATGCGCACGGACGCACCCGACGTGCGCTGGAGGAGCGCCCTCACGCCTTCGTCGCGAACGAAGCGCGCCAGGTATCTGCCTCAGCGATCAGGCGATCGCGCGACGCCCCGTGGTGTTCGACCACGTGGGCCTCTACGCTGGCCGGTACCAGGAGCTCGTAGTCGCGGATGCCGTCCGGATTGATCTGCCCGTCGCCGCGCAACATGATCACGGGGATCCCCGTCGCCTCGATCTCGTCCATCAATCGGTGGGCCAGGTGTTTGGGCAGGCTCGCGAACTGGGCCATCCGGTCGCGCGGGATCGGCGGCTCCCCCTGGTTCGGCCCGTACTGGAAGCCCTCGTCGGCGAGGGCCCGGATGAGGCGCACCTCGCGGCCCATGTCCCGCCCACGTACGAACAGCGCCGAGCCGACCACGTAGACATCGACACCGTGCGATCCCGCGAACTCGGCCGTCTCGCGGTTGATGCCGCCGTCGACGTGCACCTCGCCGCCATAGAGTTTGTGTCGGAGCAACTCGCGGGCGGGGCCGCCCTTCGCCGCGAGGACGTCGGCCATGAACTGCTGGCCGCCGAAGCCGGGCTCCACGGTCATGATCAGGACGATGTCGAGCAGCTCCGCATACGGCTCGAGCGCGGACAGCGGCGTCCCGGGACGGACCGATAGTCCAGTCGCCCGCCCGGCGGCGCGGATCGCCTTGAGGGTGGGCTCGATCGGCTCCTCGATCTCGACGTGGATCGTGATGGAGTCGCAGCCGGCGTCGATGAACTCATCGATGTAGCGACTCGGCTCGCTGATCATGAGGTGGGCGTCGAACGGCACGGTCGTCCGCGGCCGGAGCGCCCGGACCGTCTTGGGACCGAAGGTGATGTTCGGGACGAAATGGCCGTCCATGATGTCGAGGTGGACCCGGTCCACGCCCGCGGCGACGACGCGGCGAACCGCATTGGCCAGGTTGCCGAGGTCGGCGTCGAGGATGCTGGCTGCGATCCGCGCCCGACCGCTCCCCATGGCTACTCCCCCACCCCGGCCGGGAGCGGCGCGTGACTGCGTTCTCCGCGGAGCGCGGCCGCGCTCTCGGCCTCCAGCCGTTCGCGTCGACGGGCGACCGTCGGGGCCGGCGGTTCACCGGCTCGTTCGGCCGCCAGCTGCCCGCACGCCGCGCCGACCTCCTGCCCGCGGTTCCGCCGGATCGTCGTGCCGATCCCCGCATGCCGGAGGGTCCCCGCGAACCCCTCGATCGTCGCCATCGGGCTCGCCTGCCAGGGCGTGTGGGCGACGGGGTTCATCGGGATGAGGTTCACGTGCGCGTGGTCGCCGCGCAGCAGGTCCGCGAGCGCCCCGGCCTCGGCCGGAGTGTCGTTCACGCCCCCGATCATCGTGTACTCGTAGCTGATTCGCCGACCCGTGGCGCGAGCATGGTCCCGCGCCGCGGCCACGACCTCGGCGACCGGCCATCGGCGGTTCAGGGGTACCAGCACATCGCGGAGCGCGTCGCGCGCTGCATGCAGCGAGATCGCGAGCGTGAACTGCGGCCCGAGGGCGGTCAGCCGGCGGATCCCCGGCACGACACCGGAGGTCGACACCGTGATATGCCTGGCTCCCAGGCCGAACCGCCGCGGGTCGTTGAGCGCCTCGACGGCGGCCAGCACGCGGTCGAGGTTCAACAGCGGTTCGCCCATGCCCATGAAGACGATGTTCGTGAGGCGTGTACCGTCCGCCGCCAGCCGCCGCTGGGCGAAACGCGCCTGATCGACGATCTCGGCAACCTCGAGGTCGCGCCCGAACCCGAGCTCGCCCGTGGCGCAGAACGGACAGCCGACCGCACAGCCGGCCTGGCTCGAGATGCAGAGCGTGTGCCGCTCTCGTGAGGCACCGCGGGCCGGGTAGTGCATCAACACTGATTCGATGAGCGCGCCGTCATGGAGCCGGTGGAGGACCTTCTCCGTCTGACCGCCGTCGCCCGAGCGGATCTCCGTCTCTGTGACCGTGTCCAGTCGAAAATCGCGGGCGAGCGCGTCGCGAAGCGACGCCGGCAGCGTCCGGATCTCGGCCGCGGCCGTCACACCACCATCCTTCCAGATCGCGTCGGCGATCTGGCGGACGCGGTACGACGGCTGGCCCTGGGCATCGACCCAGGCGCCCAGCTCGACCGGGGTCAGGCCGGAGATACCGGGGCGAGGCGTGGTCACGGGACGATGCTAGCGCCGACGATCGCCGGCCGGCCGCGCACGAATTCCTGCCACGTCATACGTCGGCCACCAGCCGGCTGAACCTCGATCAGTCGCAGGCGCCCACCGTCGCCCACGCCCAATCCTTCGATATCGAAGGTTCCGCGCTCGGGACCGTCCGCCGACGCCTCGGCCTTCCACACGATCACGCGACCGTCCGGCGTGTCGAAGAACGAGCCCGGCCACGGTTGATAGGCGCGCACTTGCCGCTCGAGGTCGACCGCCGACATGTCTGCATCCAGCCGTCCGTCCTCGCGGCGCAGCGGGCGGGTCATCGTGGCGCCGTCTTCCGCCTGCGGCCGTGCCTCGATCTCCCCGCGGAGGTACGGCCCCAGGCGTCTGGCGAGGAGCCCGTCCGCTTTGACCTCGAGAATCTCCTCGAGGATCGGCGTCGTCTCGGTGCCGTCCAACCGGACCCGTGACTGCGCAACGATAGGGCCGGTATCGAGACCCTCGTCCATGCGCATCAACGTGACTCCCGTCTCAGCGTCACCGGCTAGGATCGCGGCAGGGATCGGCGTCGCACCGCGGTGCCGCGGGAGCAACGACGGGTGCAGATTCAACGCCCCGTGACGGATGCCCAGCAGGGCTTCCGGGACGATCTGTCCGTAGTCGGCGAGCACGATCAGCTGAGGGCCTAGTGCCATCACCTCGTCGATCGCCTCGGGAGCGCGCAAGCGCTCTGGCGTGAGGATGATCGGGACCGCCAGCTCCTTCGCGGCCGCGTGGATGATCGTGGACATAGGCCGGCCGCTCCGACCGGCAGGTCGAGCCGGCGCCGTCACCACACCGACGAGGTCGACGTCGGCATGGTCGTCCAGCCGCCACAGGCTCTCGCGGCCGAACCCACCGCTGCCGATGAAGACGGTCCGCGCCCGCCCTCCGGTCACGCCAGGGCGCTCGTCGCCTCGCGGACCTCGGCGTCGTCCTCGTTGCCCTGCCCAACCGGGATCAGCTCGTCCATCGAGTCGAGGTAGTCGATGTAGAGCTTCCCCTCGAGATGGTCGAGCTCATGCTGGAGGGCGCGGCCCAGCAGCCCCGAACCCGCGACCTTGATCTTCTTCCCGTGGCGATCCTGCGCGACCACCCAGACCTTCTCGTGCCGGTTGACGTAGGCGACGTAGCCGGGGATCGACAGGCAGCCCTCGAGGTCGCGATCGTCGCCGGTGGATCGGACGATCCGCGGGTTGACGAGCTCGTAGAGGTGGTTCTCGACCTCGATCACGCAGGCCCGCAGCGCCTCGCCCAACTGGGGCGCGGCGAGACCCACGCCGGGAGCGTCGCGCATCGTGTGCGCGAGGTCGTCGAGGAGCTCGTGGAGGTATTTCCCGAAGGCATCGACGGGCTGGCCCTTCAGGCGCAGCCGCGGATCACCCAGCAGGACGATGGGTCGGACGGACATGGCGCCGAGTATAGGAGGGCAGCCGCAGACCGCGCTGTGCCGCGCTCACGGCCCCCCGAGCGATGTCAGAGCGGCGGGTTGCCCTCTGCGGCGTCCTTGGCGGCGTCGGTCGCGTCGGTCGCCGTCGTCTTGGTGCTCTGGGCGCCGTCTCCGCCGATCTGCTCGCGGATGTCGTGCGCGAATGTCCTCGATTTCTCGGCGAGCTTGCCGCTGGCGTCGGCCGTGACCTCGCCCGCGCGCTGGACCAGTGGGGCGGCCTTGTCGGCGGCGACGGCGACGAGCTCGGCTGCCTTGGCGGAGATCTCCTTGACCGCCGGCGCGGCCTTCTCGGCCAGGTCTTCGACGGCGTCGCGGATCTGCTCGATCACCTCGTTCGCTTTGGCGGCGGTGTCGCGCGTCGCGTCGCCCGCGGCGTCCTTCACGCTCTCGGGACCGGTGCCGCCGGAGTAGCCGGCGTCCCGCGGCCCCTCGGCAGGTTCGTCGTGACTCGGGTTCAGTGGATCGGTCATGGTGCGTCTCCTGAGCGATGGGAGCGCATCGTCGCACGAACGGACCGGAATGGCACGGGTCCGATGGTCCTTCGACGTATCATCGCCAGCAGGACCGTTGCACCGGAGGACAGGTGATGGCGACCGCTGGCTGGAACTTCGCAAATCTCGAGGCGGACCAGGTGGCGCTGGTCGCCGAAGCCGAGCGCACGCTCGACACCGACGTCGTCATGGCCTACGAGCCGTCGGCCTGGGGAACCGTCGATCCCGACACCGTCGGCGCCGGCCTGGATCCGGCCGATCTCGAGCCGAGCCAGCTCGAATGCCTCCAGGGACTGGAGCACATGGTCGGCGGCGTGCTCGTGGCCTACCGGCGGCATATCGACTGATCTACAACAGCGACTCCGGATCCACATCGACCGACCACGGTGGACCCGGATCCCCCCCGAGCACTTCGACGGGATCCTCGCCCCGCAGGATCACGTGGTACCGCCAGCGGTCGTTGCGCCGGGCGATGTAGGCGGGCGCCGGCCCGATGACCGCGGTGCGGCGCCCAGCCGCCCGCTCACGGAGGCGTTCCGCCATGGCCGCCCCTTCCCGCTCCGCCGCGTCGCGTTCGGGCAAGCCGACCGTCAACTTGACCAGTTCGCCGAACGGCGGTGATCCGAAACGGCGCCGCGCGTCCAACTCGGCGGCGTAGAACCGGGCGCCATCGCCGGTCGCCACGGCCTGGATCACCGGGTGGTCGGGCTGATAGGTCTGCAGGATCGCGAGGCCGGCGCGATGGCCCCGTCCGGCCCGACCCACGGCCTGGCTGAGCAGCTGGTACGTCCGTTCCGCCGCTCGTTCGTCGGGCAGGTTGAGCGCCACGTCCGAGGACACGACGCCGACCAGCGTCACGCCAGGGACGTCGAGACCCTTGGCGACGAGGCTCGTGCCGACGAGGACGTCTGTCCGGCCGGCCGTGAACGCATCGACGATCTTCTCGGCCGCGCCCCGGCGCTCGGTGACGTCGCGGTCCAGCCTGGCAACCCTGAGCGCCGGATGGGCCTCGCGAACTTCCCGCTCGACCCGCTCCGTCCCGCCGCCGAGATAACGGATCCGCGGCGAGCGGCAGTTCGGGCATCGCGTGGCCAGCGGGGTCGCACGACCGCAGTGATGACAGCGTAGCGTGGTGCCCGCCTGGTGGTAAACCAGCGGCCGTTCGCAATCGGGGCAGGCCTGCACGTGGCCGCAATCGCGGCACAGCACGACCGACGCGGTCCCGCGTCGGTTCAACACGAGGATCGCCTGGTCGCCGGCGGCCGTATCGAGTCCCGCGAGGGCATCGTCGAGGGCACGGGACAGCAGCCCGCGATTGCCGTCGGCAAGCTCCGCTCGCATGTCGGCGACCTCGATGACCGGCGGGCGGCCGGTCGGTCGCGTCGGCAGGATGACCCGGTCGTACCGGCCGTCCAGCGCGCGGCCCAGGCTGTCCACGGCCGGGGTCGCCGAGCCGAGGATGACCGCCGCGCCGGCCAGCTCGCCCAAGCGGATCGCCGTATCGCGGGCCTGGAGTCGCGGTGTCCGATCGCTCTTGTAGGCCGGGTCGTGCTCTTCGTCGACGATGACCAGCCCGACGTCGGCGAGCGGCGAAACCACGGCAAGCCGCGTCCCGACGACGATGTCGACGTCGCCGGCGCGGATGCGCCGCCATTCATCGGCCCGCTCGCCCGCACCGAGACCCGAATGCACGAGGGCGACGCGCGCGTCGAGGTCGGCCCGTAGCCGGTCGACGAGCGGCAGCGCCAGCGCGATCTCTGGCACGAGGACCAGCGCCGGACGCCCGCGTTCCAGGACCGCGGCGATCGCCTCGACGTAGATCGCGGTCTTGCCGGCGCCCGTCACGCCATCGAGCAGCAGCGGCCGCGGGTCGCCGGTCGTGATCGCGCGGATGGCCCGGTCCACGGCGTCGGCCTGCGCGGCCGACAACGCCGCGGTCGCTGGTCGACCGCCCCGAAGGCCCGGCGGGCGCGCCGCGAGTGGGCGACGCGGCCGCTCTCGGGTCTCGGTCTCGAGCAGTCCTCGCCGGACCAGCGATGCGATCGCCGACGTGCCATGCCGAGCGGCCAGATCGGGGCCGGACAGCGCGCCCGGCGCAGCCCGGACATCGGCCAGTGCGTCGAGCTGCTTGGCGCCGAGCGGGCGACCGGCCGGGCGGAGGCCGCCGGCGATGCGATCCGCGACGTCGGCTCCTTCTGCCGTCAGCCGGACCCAGCGCTCATAGCGCGGGCCGGCCGCTGCGCCGAGCAACGTCCAGTCGAGCGTGATCAGACCGGATCCGGCCAGCCCACGGAGTCGGCGCAGAAGTCCGGCCCGGCCATCCGGAGCGGCGAGCTCGCGGGCTGGGCGAGCTCCGGAGTCGAGCTGCTCGAGCAGGTCGGCATCGATCGGGTCGAGGGCGGCGGACTCGATCGTCGCGGCCGGCGTGCGCTCGGCGACGAGCTCGAGCCGTTCGAGCAAGCCCGGCGGCAACATCGAGCGGATCACGAGGGCCGGCGGGGCGAGGTAATGCGACGCGAGCCACCGAGCCAGCGACAGCGCGAGACCCGGCAGCAGCGGGCCGTCAGCACGGACGCGATCCACGATCGGCTTCGGGGCGGCGCCGCCGCTCGAGTCGGCCGACCCAAGCACGATGCCGAGCGCCTGCCGCCGACCGAACTCGACGAGGACTGCCTCGCCGTCCTCGAGGTCGGCCAGCTCGTCCGGCACCGCGTAGGTATACGGGCGGGCACCAGCGGCCCCGGCCGCGTCGACGGCCACCTCGACCAGCCGCCGTCCCGCGGAGTCGAACGCCGGGCCGGTCCCGTCGACGTTCTGTCCGGGCTCCAGCCCGAGGATCACGTCGCCTAGATCCGGACCCGCCGGCCCGCGTGTGCCGACCGTTCAGCGGCGATGATCGATTCGATCCGATCGGCGGTCTGCTCCGCTTTGCCGGTCTCGTTGACGACGACGTGGTCGTAGTCACCCTGCCGGGCCAGCTCGATCGCGGCGTCGCGCTGGCGGACCTCGAGCTCGTCTGCCGACTCCGTCGCCCGCGCCCGCAGCCGAGAGATCAGCGCCTCGAGCGACGGCGGGATGATGAAGATAAGGAGCGCCTCGGACACCTGCTCCTTGACGATCTGCGCACCCTGCACGTCGATCTTGAGGATGACATCCTTCCCGGTTTGCAGCGCCTCGCGGACCTGGTCGCGCGGCGAGCCGTACCAGTTGCCGTGAACCTCATTGGCCTCGAGCAACCCGCGGGCGGCGCGGATGCGCAGGAATTCCTGCCGGCTAACGAAGTTGTAGTCGACCCCATTCACCTCTCCATCACGCGGCGCCCGGGTCGTCATCGTCACCACGTAGTGGCGCTCGCCGACGCGACCGGTCTCGACGTCTCGTCGACGGAGGACATCGATGATCGTGTCCTTGCCGACGCCCGACGGCCCCGAGATGATCGCAAGGATCGCGCCCGGTGCGCCGAGGATGGTGGTTTCTGGGCGGCCCGGGTCATCCGAGACGTGCGCGGGCTCGGGCAGGAGCTCCGCGTCCGGCGTATCGGTCATGAAGCCGTCGTCACGAGTCGTCACCGGGCGGTCTCCGTTCGTCGAAGGTCGGCGAGGACATCCGCGAGCTCGGCGGGAAGCGGCGCGGTGGCCCGGATCAGGTGCCCGTCACCCGGCGCCGCCAGCTCCAGCCGCCACGCGTGGAGGAAGAGCCGATCCAGGCCATCCGGCCCACGACGCGACGTCCCGGTGCCGTAGACCGGATCGCCGGCCACGGGATGGCCGATCGCATCGAGGTGGACTCGGATCTGATGGGTGCGGCCCGTGACGAGATCGAGCTCCAGGAGAGTCCAACCGGCGAAACGCTCCCGAACGCGATAGCCGGTGGTCGAGGGACGGCCGTCGGGGACCACCGCCATCCGAGTCCTATGCTTGGGGTCGCGCCCGATCGGCGCTTCGATCCGGCCGACGGCCGCCCCGACGCTGCCGGCGACGAGCGCCTGGTACGTCTTGCGGATCCTGCGGGCCTTCAGCTGCGCCATCAGCGAGTGCTGCGCCGCGTCGTGTTTGGCGACCATCAACAACCCGCTCGTGTCGCGATCCAGCCGATGGACGATGCCCGGCCGCGCGACGCCGGCGATCCCGCCGTAGTCGGAGCCGCCGGCGCGTGCCAGCAGGGCGTTGACCAGCGTGTCGCCGTCGTGGTGGCCTGCCGAGGGATGGACCACGAGCCCGGCCGGTTTGTCGACGATCAGGAGGTCGTCGTCCTCGTAGACCACCTGCAACGGGATGTCGGGAGCCGGAGCGAGGTCGAGCGCCCGCGGCTTCGGGACATCGAGACGCACCTCCGCACCGACCGGCACGATCGCGTTCGCCCGGACGGTGACGCCGTCGACGGTCAGTCGACCGTCCGAGATCAGCTTCTGGACGTGGCTGCGGGAGAGGCCGGTGGCGTCCGCCACGAACCGATCGATGCGGCCGGTCGTTCCCTCGGGCACTCGCACCGTCCGAACGCCGGCTGCCACCGGGGCCTCAGGCATCGATCCGCCGGTCCGCCTGATCGGCGCCGTGGCGGCCGGACGCGGGCACAGGCGACGTCCCGCGATCCGGCAGGACGGCGCTGAGCAGCAGCAACAGGATGGCGCAGCTGATCGCGGCGTCGGCGACGTTGAACGTGTACCAGCGAAGGTCGCCGATCCCGAGATCGACGAAATCGACGACGTAGCCGTAGCGGAACCGATCGGCCATGTTGCCGAGCGCGCCACCGAGCAGGAGGCCGAGCGCGATCGACAGCAGCGTGTTGCGGCCGGCGTTGCCGTGGAACCAGATGATCATGCCGACGACCCCGATCGACACGAACGCGAACAGGATGGCCTGGTCGCGGAACAGCCCGAAGAGTGCCCCGGTGTTCTGGGAATGGACCAGCCGGACGTACGAGCCGACGACCTCGGTCCGCTGACCGGGAGCAAGGAACGAGACGAGCCATGCCTTGGTCAGCTGGTCGGCGACGAGCACCACCACTGCGAGTCCGGCGAAGATCGGCCAGCGAGCCCGCATCTTCGACGGGACCGACACGGACCCGGCCGTCAATCGAGCCTCCGCAGGGCGATCGCGACGCTCCCGCTCTCGAGCTCGACCGTCGCGCGGCGGGCATCCTCGTGGAGAGCGCCGGTTGCGAGGTCCGCGAGCGTGTCGGCCGCTATGGCCGGCAGATGTTCCGCGACGGCCGGCGCGAGGCCCTCGACCCACAGCTGGATCCGGTCATCCAGCTCGAGTCCGGCATCGCGCCGGAGCTCCTGGATGGCCCTGGCGAGCTCACGTGCATCGCCCTCGGCGAGGAGCCCTTCGGACAGCGCGGTGTCGAGGACGAGAACGAGCCCGTCATCCTCGGCGACGGCGGTCCCGGGCCGCGGCGTGGCCTGGATCTCGACCTCGTCTGCCGCCAGCTCGACCCCGGCCACTGCGACCGATCCGTCGGGGCGGATCTCGACCTTGCCCTCGCGCGCGGCCGTCATCACGGCCGGGATCGCCGGCCCCAGCCGCTTCCCGACCTTGGGGAGCAAGACCTTGACGCGGCGCTCGACGAGGTCGGAGTCGTCGGCGATCGGTTCGATGGCCTTGACGTTGATCTCCGCCGCGACGAGATCGAGGAGATCCGGCGACAGGGCCCCGTCTCCACGCGGGGCGGCGACCCATGCGCGGGCCAGCGGCTGGCGCGTCTTCAGTCGATTGGCGCCGCGCAGCGTCCGCGCCAGCTCGACGGTACGCTGCGCGAGATCCATCGAGGATTCGAGCGCCTGGTCGCGGTGCGCGGCCACTTCGGCGCTCGGGAACCTCGTGAGATGCACGCTGTCGGGTGCTGAGGCGTCGACGGCCGGCACCAGGTTGCGGTACATCGAGTCCGCGAGGAACGGCAGGATCGGCGCCAGCATCCGTGACGTCACGGCGAGCGCCTCGTGGAGCGTCGCGAACGCGGCCGCCCGGTCGGCGGCGTCGTCGGATCTGGAGAATCGGCGCCGGGATAGGCGCAGATACCAGGTCGAGAGCCCATCGAGGAATGTCGAGAGGGCCCGGGTGGCCCCGACCGCGTCCACGTCACGCAACCGCTCTTCGACGATCGCCGCGGTCCCCGCGGCGCGCGACAGGATCCAGCGGTCGAGCAGCGGCCGCTCGGGGACAGGCGGCGCGGCAGCGTTCGGCATCCACCCGTGCAGGCGCGCGTACGTGACAAAGAACGCGTAGACGTTCCACAGGATCAGGAGCTCGCGCCGCGCCTCGTCGGCGGCATGCCAGCCGAACAGGATGTTCTCCTCGGGACGCGCCTTCGCGAACATCCAGCGCATGACGTCGACGCCCATCCGTTCGGCGGCCTCGTCGAAGTCGATCGCGTTGCCCCAGCTTTTGTGCATCGGGCGCCCGTCCTCGCCGAAGAGCAGGGCGTAGCCGAAGATGGTCTTGAACGGGGCCTCGCGACGAAGGACCGTCGACATCGCGAGCATCGAGTAGAACCAGTTGCGGAACTGGCCGGGGAAGCTCTCGGTGATGAAGTCGGCCGGGAACCAACGCTGCCAGTACTCGGGGTCCTCGCGGTAGTGCAGCGTCGAGAACGGCACGATCCCAGCGTCCAGCCATGGGTTGCCGACGTCCTTGATCCGCTCGACGGGTGCCCCGCACGACGAGCACGCGATCTTGACCTCGTCGACCCACGGTCGGTGCGGAGTGTGGCCCTCGAACCGCCCCCAGCCCTCGACGGCCCGCGCACGAAGTTCCTCACGACCGCCGATCACGTCGACCGTGCCGCATTCGCCGCAGTCGTAGATCGGCAGCGCCAGCCCCCAATAGCGCTTCTTGCTGATCATCCAGTCGTGCATGTTGCGGAGCCAGTCGAGCTCACGGTCGTAGCCGAACTCCGGGATCCACCGGATGGTGTCGACGACCTCCATGATCTGGTACCGCAGGCTCGCGTCGACCTGTTCCTTCGTGAGCTCTTCGCGCGGCTGGTCGTAGACCGGGCCCATGCTGATGTACCACTCGTCGACCGCCCGCCAAAGGAGCGGTGTGTTGCATCGCCAGCAATGCGGGTAGCGGTGCTGGTATGGCTCGAGGTGGTAGAAGATCCCACGTCGCTCGAGATCGTCGACGATAGCCTCGGTGATCGCCGGCGCCTCGAGATGGGACAGCCAGCCGAACCCGTCGAGGTAGCGACCGTTCTCGTCGATCGCAACGATGACCGGCAGGCCGAGTGCCTTGCCGAGCTGGAAGTCCTCGGCCCCCGCTCCTGTCGCGATGTGGACGATGCCGGTCCCCTCCTCCTCACCGACCTCGGTCCACGGCACGACCCGGTGCTCGTAGCCGGCCTCCTCGAAAGTGCGCTGGACTTCGGGAAGGTCGTCGAAGGGCCCGCGATAGCGCCAACCGACGAGGTCGGAGCCGTCCAGCTCCTCGACCACCTCGGAAGCGCCGACCACCGCGCTCCGCAGCGCTCCGCGGCCGACCCAGAACGACTCCTGCCCCTGGCGAACCCGGACGTAGCCCAGCTCCGGTCCGACGGCCGCGGCGATATTGGCGGACAGGGTCCAGGGAGTCGTCGTCCAGACGAGCAGCGATTCGCCCGGGCGATCGATCAGCGGGAACCGGACGGTCAGACCTGGATCCTCGCGGTCCTGGTAGCCCTCGTTCATTTCCATCTGCGACAGGCCGGTCCCGCAGCGCGGACACCACGGCATAGAATCCAGGCCCTTGTACAGCCAGCCGCGCCGGTGGCACTCGGCGAGGAACTCCCAGATCAGGTCGTTGTTCTCGTTGCTGAATGTGAAGTAACTGCCGCCGATCTCGGGCATCCCGAGCCGGCCGACGAGCATCTCCACGGTGTCCGCCACGAGACCGCTTGGGCCCTCGATCGTCGTGACGGCGCCGGGATCGGTCGCGAGCAGGTCGTGCAGCCGACGAAGCTCGTCGGGGTCGTTCCAGTCCATCCACATCCCGAGCCGGATCGACTGCTCGGTCTGGCGCGCGGCGTATGTCAGGACACGTTGCTTGCAGAGCGTGACGAAACGGTCGATGCCGTAGGCCTCGATGTCGCGCTTCGAGGTGAAGCCGAGGTCACGCTCGACGTTGACCTCGACCCACAGCCCCTGGCAGTCGAACCCGTTCTGGTAGCGCTGGTCCTCGCCGAGCATGGCGTGGAAGCGCTGGTAGAGGTCCTTGTAGGCACGGCCCCAGGCGTGGTGGACGC
>JBIOWA010000179.1:0-7740 GCA_044868045.1 Candidatus Limnocylindrales bacterium | reverse complement strand
GGTCGGCCTCGACGTTTCGCCGCCAATCCCAGCCGCGCCTCGGCCGATCCGTGGCGGTCGGCCTGGTCGCCACGCTGCTGGTGGCAGCCTGCGCCGGAAGCGACCGCGCCTCCGAGGCCCCGTCCGCGCGCCCATCGCCCAGGGAATCCCCGGCGCCGACCGCCTCGACCGCGACGCCGGTCCGTGTCCAGCTCCGCGGCACGATCCGCGCCGAGTTCGCCGGCTACATCGCCGCCATCGATGAGGGCTATTACGAGGCGGCGGACCTCGACGTGACGCTCGACGAAGCCGGCCTGGGATTCGATGCCGTGGCGGCAGCTTCCGCCAGCGACGGCCCCGAGTTCACCGTCGCCTGGGTCCCGAGCGTGCTCGAGCGCCGTGGGAAGGGCCAGTCCGACCTGGTCGACATCGGGCAGGTCTTCCAGCGAAGCGGGACGCTGTCACTCTCGTGGCGCGATGCCGAGATCACTGGCCCTGGAGCATTCCGGGATCGACGCGTGGGCATCTTCGGGTCCGGTGACGGGCTGGAAGTGCTCGCCGGAGCGATCCGCGCCGGCCTGCGGCCGGAGACGGACTTCACGGCCGTGACCCAGCGATCCGACCTGGACGGTCCGGTCACCGAAAACCTCGACGTTGCCCAGGCGACCATCTATGACGGCTATGCGCGCGTCCTCGAATCCACGAACCCGCTGACCCGAGCTCTCTACGCGTCGTCGGACCTGAACGTCATCAACTGGTACGACGAGGGCACCGCCATGCTCCAGGACGCGATCTTCGCTCGGGCATCCTGGCTCACCGCGGACGGCAATGAGGCCGTTGCGCAACGGTTCCTGAAGGCGACGTTCCAGGGCTGGATCCACTGCCGGGAGCATGCAGCCGCGTGCGTGCAATCGACGGTCGACGCGGGGTCGAAGGAGGTCGTGTCGAGCGGGTCGTCCGGTGGCAGGTCGCCCGTCCCGTCGGGCCAGGCCGCCTGGCCGGCCCCAAGTGGCGGGGCGTCGTCGCAGGTCCCGCGGCCTACGTTCGGCGCCGGTCATCACACCTGGGCCATGAACGAGGTCAACGCGCTGATCTGGCCGTCGCCCGACGGGATCGGGATCGTCGACCGGTCACTCTGGGAGCACACCGTGGAGGTCTGTCTCGAGGCTGGATTCATCCCGGTTCTGCCGGCCGAGGACGCGTTGCGGAGCGACCTCGCGCGGGCCGCCCTGGCCGAGCTGGTCGACATCGATACGGCAGGCCTGGCATTCGCCAAGAGCACCGTCGAGATCACCCCGGACGGCACGTAGGCGGCGTTTCACACCACAAAGGCGAGCTCAGCGTGGCCTCACGTGCATCGTCAGCGAGCGGCCTTGCGTGCTTGTCGCGTGGCCTTCTGATGCCATGAGAAGATCCACCGTATTGAGCGTCTCAACGGGCCCAGCGGGCGCCCGAGACCGACCGAGTGGAGCGCCTCGCGCAGGGCAAGCCCACATTTCGCACGCCGCGGCCAAATGCTCCTGTGGCCACGTGCTGGAACCGATTCGGCGATTTGGGTGCCGCGGTCAAGTCGACGCGGAGGAAGGAGCATGAGGCTGCGGCGACGTGGCCCGAGGATCGGATCGCGACGGTATGGGTGGTCCGAGCGACCGGCGCGAATCGAGCGCTCTTGGCGCGGTTCCCGCATATCGTGGACGCCGCATTCCCTGGATCGAGCAGGGCCTGGGTGCGTGCGCTCACCATGGGCGGACCCCCTCCCATTGAGCCTGGGATCGTCTGGTTCGACGCTGCATCGGATCGCCTGGTCGAGCGGCGCTCCCGCGACCATCCTGGAGGCGACCCCGCGCTACCATCGGGCCGTGACGACGACGTCCGACACCCTGCACGTCTCGACGCACCCGGCGGTCCTCCACAAGCTCGCTGTGCTCCGCGACGAGAACACCGAACCCAAGAAGTTCCGCGAGGTCGTCCGCGAGCTCAGCTGGCTGCTGGGCTACGAGGCCCTCCAGGACGCCAAGACGCGTCCGCTCCACGTCACGACGCCGATGGAGGAGACGGAGGCGAGCGAGCTCGGAGAGCGGATCGGGCTGATCCCGATCCTCCGGGCCGGGCTCGGGATGGTCGACGCGATGCTCGAGCTGATGCCGACCGCGCAGGTGTGGCACCTCGGCCTGTTTCGCGACGAACGGACGCTCCGACCGGTCGAGTACTACAACAAGCTGCCCGACTCGGCGACGGTCGACCTGTGCCTGATCCTCGATCCGATGCTCGCGACCGGCGGTAGCGCGACGGCCGCGATCGATGTCCTCAAGCGCTGGGGAGCGGTCACGCCGGTCCGTATCAAGCTGGTCAACCTGATCGCGGCGCCAGAGGGCGTCAAGGCGGTCCAGGAGGCGCATCCCGACGTCGAGATCCACTGCGCGGCACTCGATCGGGGTCTCAACGAGAAGGGCTACATCATCCCGGGCCTCGGTGACGCGGGGGATCGCCAGTTCGGGACCGGCGGGGGCTCCTAGAAACGCGACCGCGGGGTTCCAACGGACGTCTTCGAGCGCGAAAAATCATCGGTGCCCCGCGGCACCGTTGTCGCCCAATCCGCAAGGTTCCGGCCGCATCATCCACGCCATGGAGGCGGCGCGGTATCTCGCGTCAATCGACTGGGTCGGAGCGGTGGTCGTGGCCGGCGTGCTGGTCGTCGTCGGCCTCATCCTGCTGCGCTTCCTGTTGGCGACGACCTCCGAAGTCGGCCAGATGCTGCCGGGCGCCGGCGAGGCCGCGGGACGGGCGATCCTCGACGCGCGGGGCGAGCTGCCGGTCAACAGCTGGGTGTGCACGAACTGCCGGTCGGTGAACACGCCGCACGCTGCTCATTGCTATCGCGGCTGCGGCCTCCGGGAGGACCTGGCGGAGCCGCTACCGACTGACCGCACGCTGGTCGCCGAGGGGATGAACGGTCGGCGGGCCCGCTAGGGGCGCTTGACGAAGATCTTCGCCCCGACCTTCGAGAAGGTCACCTTCAGGTCGTAGACGACGCGCTGGAGCTGTCCGCTTGCGCCGACGCGTGCCTGGGCTCGCAGGGTCCAGGTCCCGGACCGCGGCCGGCCGGCGTCGTCGATGAGGAACTCGATCTCGCTGTCATCGACCTTTTCGTTGGTGACCGCGTACGGGATGGTGTTCGGATGGATGAGGACGGCGTCCCGCACGACGACCGTGTGGAAGTTCTTGCCACCGATCTTGGCCGCGCCGATATATCGAACGTCCGCCGCCGCCTTCACGGTCTTGAACGGCACGTACGAATGTGCGATGCCGTAGCTCTTGATGGGCTGCCACGCCGCCGAGCCGCGCTTGATCCAGCCCCTGGTGCCGACACCACGGACCTGGATCCGAGTCTTGCCGAGGCCGGGGTATTCGGGTTCGAGGTTGTAGGTGAACGACGTCGCGAAGTCCTTGCCCGCGACGTCCATCGCGCCGGTGATCGGCAGGGCGTCGGCCGACAGGCGAACGTCGCCATCGAACGCGATCCGATAGGTCAACTTTCCGCTCGCTACCTGATTCACGAATGCGGCGATCGCGAGGTCCTGGGGCTTCGGCGTCGCGGACGGGCGCGGCGTCCCGGACGGCCCCTGGGAGACGGGCGGACCCGACGAGACACCGGTCACCGCGTTCGGCGGGGGCAGGCAGCCGCCGGCCGCCATGGCGGCCATGACGGCAGTGGCGATGAAGGAGGCAGCCCGAACTCGCGACCGGGGCATGGCTAGACGGTACCAGCAGATGTCGAACGCGGTCATCGGCCCGGACCGACCACCCCTGGCCGGGACCATCGAGCCCCCGCAAATGCATGCTGGATGACACCCCGTGCGCCCGCGCGCGCAGTATCCTCGCGGGGTGACCGTGACCGCAGAGCGCGCGCTCCCACGCAACGGTCGGGCACGAGGCCGGAGCCGGCCGCGCCCGGACACGCCGGTCCTCGTCCGCCAACTGCGCAACGGGATCGAGGAAAGCGTCCACCGCGGCGAGATCGTCGAGACGGATGCGACTGGTCGACTCATCCGGGCCGTCGGCGATCCCGACCGGGTCGTCACCCTGCGCTCGACGGTCAAGCCCTTCGGTGTCATCGCCCTCATCGAGGCCGGCGGCATCCGGGCCTTCGATCTCGAGCCGGCCGAGATCGCGATCATGGCGAGCTCCCACTCAGGCGAGGACTTCCACGTCCGGACGATCCAGGGCATGTTCCGGCGGGCCGGTGTCAGCCAGAACTTCCTGGCCTGCGGCAGCGAGGGCATGCCGTTGGATCCGCTCACCGCGGCACGCCTCGCCCGCGACGGCGAGAAGGCGGGGCCGATCCGCCACATGTGCTCGGGGCAACACGCCGTTTCGTTGCTGCTGTCACGCCTGAAGGGTTGGGACCTCGAGACGTACTGGCAGCCCGAGCATCCATCGCAGGCCGCGTATCGATCGGCCGTCGCCCGGGCGTTCGCGACGACACCCGACCGGCTGCGCACGGCGATCGATGGCTGCGGGGTCGAGACCTATGCGTTCCCGCTTCGCGAGGTCGCCCAGGCCTACGCGTTCCTTGCCGATCCGGGGAGCATCGCCAAACGCGATCCGCGCGGCGCGGTCGCCGAGGCCCTGGCCACGGTCCGCGACGCGATGCTCGCCAACCCGGAGATGGTCGCCGGCCGCCACGACCGGATCGACACCTCGCTCATGAAGGCCGCCGAAGGTCGACTCGTCAGCAAGGCCGGCATGGAGGCGCTCCGTGCGATCGCGATCCTTCCCGGGCCCCGCAGCGGCACGCTGCTCGACGAGGCGTCCGGGTTGGCCGTCAAGATCGAGGATGGCGATGGCTCCGACCGCGGGACATGGGCCGCGTCGGTCGAGGCGCTGCGCCAGGTCGGCGTGCTCGACGCCCAGGGCCTCAGGATGCTTGCCCGGTACCATCGCCCCGCGATGCTCGACCCGCACGGCCGCGTCGGCGCAGAATCCGTCCCGGAGTTCGAGCTGGCACCTGTCGGCGAGCTGATCGGCTGAGGCCGGTCGACCCGCGTCGCCGGGTCGAGATCGGGCTTCGCCCGACGGTACCTCGCTGGAGCCGCAACCCGATCGATGGCCTCTGACGCCGACCCTTATCGAACCCTCGGACTCGAGCGTGGCGCGTCGCTCGACGATGTGAAACGCGCCTACCGTCGGCTGGCGAAGGCGAACCACCCCGACGCGGCGGGCGAGGCGGCGCTCCCCCGGTTCCTCGCGATCCAGGCCGCCTACGACCAGATCGCCGGCCCGGACGCGCGGACCCGGCGGCCGGGAGCGGCCGGGGGCGGCGGAGCGCGCCGGCCGTGGGAGGCCGATCCGGACCGAGCCGGTGCGACCCATCGCGCATACGGCGGGCGATCACGCGCGCGGCCCGGCCCACGAGCCAGGACCGGGCCGCCTCCGGGACCGCGCGCAAGCCGGCCGCCACGAGCCGATCGACCGCCGAACAAGGCGACGCTGGGCTCGACGTCGTACGACGGCGCAGAGGCCGAGCCGCTCGACCCGGATTGGGGCGGGGCGTCCTGGTACGGCACGAGTTCGGGCACGTACTGGACGTTGAACCCGAAGGAATACGCCGATCCCCGCAAGCACGGACCGGAGTACCAGGCACGCGCCCGCCGCGCCGACGAGCGACGGACAGCCGCGAGCCCCCCGCCATCCGAGACGCTCGCCGCCGATGCCGAGCCCGCGCCGATCACATCCGACGCACCCACCCACACGGCCAGCTCCTGGTGGCAGGCGACGTCGCCTGACATGCCGGCCGGATCCGCCGGGACGACGATGCGCGGTACGGAACCGGCCGGGGCTACGACCCGTGATGCCGACCCGGCGGCCGCCGGTCCGCCGCCTCCTCCAGCGCCCCCACCGCGACCGGCGGCGCACCCCCCGTCGGGCGATGGACCCGGCGCGTCGACCGACGCGACCCTCGACTCGATCCGTGCCTGGCTCGACGATCGGCGTCCCGGAGTCGGTGCCCGAGTCGGGCGCGCCGTCGTCGGCTGGGCGCCGATCGCGCTCGGCCTCGGCTGGGCCACGGGCGAGGCCACCGGGTGCAGCCGGTTCTCCGCCGACTGCCAGCCCGCCGTGGCACCGCTCACGTGGGGCGCCCAGCTGGCCGTGCTCGTCCTGCTGATCGCCGCACCGCGTTTCGCCCGGGTTGCGTCGGTCGCCACGATCGCGACGCTGGCTGCCGTCTTCCCGGCCGCGGTGTTGCTGCTCGCGACGTCGGATCCCGCGAGCATGGACGCGGGCCGAGCCGTCCTCGGCGGGCTCATGGCGATCGCCTGGGTCGCGGGGATCGCCTATGGAGCGGTGCGCGAGTTCCGCCAGCGCCCGATCGACGGTCCCGTATCCTGAACCGGTGCCCCGACGCCACGACTCACGCGACCTGTCGACCGCCGCCCAGGAATACCTCCTCGCCCTGCGGGTGAGTGCCGGCTCGGGCGATGGCCCGAAGGTGACCGCAGCGCAGGTCGCGCGCCACCTGGGCGTCACGACCCAGGCAGCGAGCGAGATGTTCCGGCGACTCGCGGCAGACGGCCTCGTCGAGCACGACGGCGGGCGAGAGCTGCGGCTCACGACGCCGGGGCGCGCCGCCGCCGATGCGATCTTCCGCCGGCATGCCCTGCTCGAGTGGCTGCTGACCAGCGTGGTGGGGCTCGGCTGGGCGGAATCGGACGAGGAGGCGATGCGCCTGCAGGGCTCGATCTCGCCGCGGGTCGAGGCACGGCTCGATGAGCTGCTGGGCCACCCGGAGATCTGCCCGCACGGCAACCCCATCGATGCGGCGACGGCCCGCAGGCGGCCCGTGGGGACCCGGCTCTCGGAGATGGAAGCGGGTGCGCGTGCCACGGTCTATCGCATCACCGAGGAGGCCGAGGAGGACGCCGGCCTGTTGTCGTACCTCGAGGCGCGAGCGATCAAGCCGGGCGCCCCGATCACGATCCTCGCCCGGTCCGAGTCGCTCGATTCGCTGACGCTGGACGGCCCGCTCGGGCGGGCCAGCCTGGGCCTCCGGCCGGCCGCGCTCATCCGCGTATTGCCCGGGACCGCCGACCCGGACCTGTTCCACCAGGTTCCGGCCGCTGGACAGGCGGGAGGTGTTTCGTGACGATGCCGGCCGACGCACCGGTCCGCGTCCGCATCGCGCCGAGTCCGACCGGCCCGCTCCACATCGGCACGGCGCGAACCGCGCTCTACAACTACCTGCATGCTCGACATGTCGGCGGGACGTTCATCCTGCGCCTCGAGGACACGGACCGCGTCCGGAGCACCGCCGAGTTCGAGAAGGACATCCTCGATGGCCTGCACTGGCTCGGGCTGGCCTGGGACGAGGGGCCGGAGGTCGCCGGCGAGCCCGCCCGTGGCCCGCACGCGCCGTACCGCCAGATGGAGCGGCTGCCGATGTACGCGGCGGCCGCCCAGCGGCTGCTGGCCGACGACCTCGCTTATCCGTGTTATTGCACGCCCGAGGAGCTCGAGGCCGACCGCAAGGCACAGGAAGCAGCCAAGCAGCCGCCCCGCTACGTCGGTCGCTGTGCCCGCCTCAGCGTCGAGGAGCGGCTGGCCCGGGAGGCCGAGGGCCGCCGCGGGGCGCTCCGGTTCCGGGTCGGGGAGGGGACCGTGGCGTTCGATGACATCATCCGGGGCCGGATCGAGATCGACGTCGCCAACCTCGGCGGCGACTTCGTCATCGTCCGTGCCGATGGGTCCCCGCTGTATCACTTC
>JBIOWA010000178.1:0-24970 GCA_044868045.1 Candidatus Limnocylindrales bacterium | reverse complement strand
GACGAGCCGAATGTCCCGGAGCCCGGATGTCGGCCGCGCGAACCGCGTCGCGCAGGATCGCGGCGGCCCCGATGGCGGCGTGTTCGGACGTGCCGCAACCCGTCAGCACGACAGGCTCGCCCACCCGGATCGTCCGCCGGATCCGTCGGGCGAGCTCCGCGGCGGCTGTGCGCGGAGCCTCGTGGCGTTCCAGGATCCGGACGGCCAGGTCCGGCTCGACCTCGATCATCTCGGTCATGTGGAACGGTGGGCCGCTCCGGGCGCTCGGTGTCGAGCTGGATGCCCATGGGTCGGGGGCACCCGGCAAGGGGGTCGTCGGGTCGAAGGCGGTCATCTCCATCGCGTGAGGATAGGGCGCCACCCGCTCGTGCACCGGACATCCCGGCCGACGCGACGATCGCGCCGACGCGGGACAATGGCGTCTCGCCACGCATTGGGGATGGAGGACACGCATGCAGGTCGGGCTGATGGCACCACAGGGCTGGAAGGGCGACTACGACGGCTGGCCACCGGCCGAGGCGTGGGCGAGGACCGTCGGGCTCGCCAGGCAGGCCGAGGACCTCGGGTTCGAATCGCTGTGGGTGTTCGACCACTTCCACACCGTCCCCCAACCGAGCGACGAGATCACCTTCGAAGGGTTCTCGGTCCTCACCGCGCTGGCCATGGCCACCTCGCGCGTCCGGCTGGGGCACATGGTCATCTGCACCGGCTTCCGGAACCCGGCCCTGACCGCCAAGCTCGCCTCGACGCTCGACGTGATCAGCGGCGGGCGGTTCGAGCTCGGGATCGGCGCGGGCTGGAAGGAGGACGAGTGGATCGCCTACGGCTACGGGTTCCCATCGCTCGACGATCGCATGTCGGCGCTCGGCGACCACCTCGAGATCATCACCCGGATGCTCCAGCCGGGGCGATCGACGTTCGAGGGTCGCTATGCCTACGTCCGTGGCGCGATCAACGAGCCGCGCGGTCTCCAGGAGCCGCGGATCCCGATCATCGTCGGGGGTAACGGGCGTCAGCGGACCGCGGGCTATGCGATCAGCTTCGCCGATGAACTGAACTTCGTGTTCATCGAGCCCGACGACATCGCGGCACGGATGCGCGACGTGCGCGAGCGATGCGAGGCCGATGGTCGCGACCCGGCGACGATGCGGTTCTCACTGTACGAACGCGACGAGCTGATGCGCGACCGGGGTCAGGCCCGCGTCGATCGGCTCGGACGGTTCGCCGAGATCGGGCTCGATCGGCTGGTCGCGTTCCCCACCCGCTGGTCGCCGACGCTAGAGGCGCAAGCCGTGTTCGCCGACGACTGCCGTGCGGCCGGGGTCGACCTTGCGACCGCGCTCCCGCCGGCCGCTGTCTAGTCGAGCAGTTCGATCGACTGGGCGATGACCGACGCGTCGGCCGGCTCGGCATTGGTCACGCTGATGATGATCTGCGACTTGTCGGTGATGACGACGTACTGATCGACGGTCGGCGCGTTCGGTACGCCCTCCGCGGCAATGGCGTACTTCAGATGCAGCGCTTGGCCCGCCGGCAGCGTCACCCGCTCCGAGGCGACCTCCCCCTGTGCGACCGACTTGAGCTGCGCCAGGGTCGCCTGCTCGAGGAGATCGAGGCTCATGCCGAGGCTCGGGACGGCCAGGATGTTGAGGTTCGTCCCGGCCATCGGGTGCGGGCCGAAGGCGAACAACACGAGACCGCTCGCCAGCATCGCCTTGATCTGTCCCGAATACGCCTCGGCCAGCGCAGGATTCGACGCGCCCGCTGCGGCCAGCAGCGCCTCGAGATCGCCGGACTCGAGGTCGATCCGGGTCCATCCGTCAGGGAGCGTGACCGCGAAGCCCTTGTCCGGGAACTCGATGCGACCCGTGGTCGCGAGGCTCGCGCCAGGCGAGGACGACGATGCCGGCGTCGCGGACGGGCTCGAGGCGGGTGTGGCCTCGAGGCTTGGCGATGCGGCCGGGGTGACCGGTGCCGTCGTCGGGGTCGTGCCGCCACAGGCGATCACCGTGATCGACAGCAGCGTCGCGAGGAGGCCGGCGGGCAGGCGCCGGCCGAAGTTGGTCGTCATGGGTCGTGGGGTCCCCCAACAGATCAGAACTGAACTCGGGCAGCCTACCCGCCGGCGTCGTGTTCGTCCACGACCCGATGGTCAGGCCGACCGATCCGGCCGATGCGTCGCACCGGCGCGTAGCGGAACCAGACCCGGCCCACCAGCAGGGCGACCGGCACGGGCCCGAACGAGCGCGAGTCGATGGGGTCGCCCAGGCCGGCCTCGGCGGTGGCCGCGGATGTCGCGTCCGCGAGGAGCCAGGCTTCGTCGTCGGCCAGCTCGAGGTACCCGTCGCGGAACGGCACGCGATCGCCGGGCGTACCGGCAACACGCTTGATCGAGAGGGCGCCGCTATCGGGCTCCAGGAACGCGACGATCGAACCGCGGCGCGGCCAGCGAGCCGTCGTCGGATCGACCAGCAGCCAATCCCCTTCGCGGATGGCTGGCTCCATGCTCGCCTGCTGGACGGCGAGCCGCCACGGGCCGCGCAGCCGTTGCCGGAGCGACTCGGTACGACGAGGCCCCGCCGTCCGGCGGGGCCTCGCGATGCGCATCGGGCTGTCGATCGTCAGGACGGTCGGCCGGCGACGCGGGTCTTCTCATTGCCGCCGGTCGTCTTCCATGCGGCGTCTATGTCGTCGATCATGTCGAGCAGAGCCTTCGCGTCGGCGATATCGGTCGACGCCTTGACCTTCGAGACCTGCTTGTTCGCGTTCCAGAACATCTCGTGCAGGTTCGGCACCTTGTCGAGGTGCTCGGGCTTGAAGTAGTCGTGCCACAGCACGTCGAGGTGGTGCTTGACCAGGTCGGCCTGCTTCTCCTTGATCCCGATCGCGCGAGTCCGGAACGTGGGGTCCTCGTTGGCCGCGTATTTCTCGATGATCTTGTAGCAGGACTCGGCTTCGATGCGTGCCTGCTCGGGGTCATAGACGCCACACGGCAGGTCGCAGTGGGCTCGGGCGGTCGTGGTCGGGGCAAGCCAGCGGGTGAGGCGGGACATGGGGACTCCTTCTCACTGGGTCGAGGGCCATCCAGCCTATCGTTTCGGGCAGCGCCACGAAGTCTCCGAGGGCTAGACGAGCGTGTCAAACGCCTGCAGAACCGGCCCCAGAACGTCCCGAACGTACGGCCGGCCGCCGCAGGTATCATCGACCCGATGACGGACCGAGGGTTGCCCTCCGCGGACGGTTCGCAGGCCTGTCCATTCGTCGCCTTCGAGGACGATCGGGACGAACGGGCAGATCGGCCCGACCACCGCCACCGCTGCTTCGCCGAGGCCGTGCCGGCGCCGCGCGCGCTCGCCCATCAGGAGGCGTACTGCCTGTCGTCCGCCTTCCCGGTATGCCCGACTTTCCAGGAGTGGGCACGGCGAGAAGCGGCACACGCTCGACCTGGGCGGGCCGGCACGGCTGAGAACGCCGCGGCGGCTGCCGCGGGCGCCGCAGCCGGGGAGGGGCGCGATGACGAGCCAGGGGACGAGGACCACGAAGACGATGTCTGGGGCCCCCGCGACCTCCCTCCCGAGGAGCGGCCAAGACGAAATCCGCCTCGCGACTGGGCAGCACCACCACCGTGGGCCGCGGGAGCCGGGGCTGCTGGAGCCGGGGCCGTGGGAGCCGGCGCATTCGGTGCGGCTGGCGGACTGCACGGTGGCGATCCAGCCCACGACGCGGTCCCGGAGGAGGGCCGCGGTCTGGCGGGCAGCGCCGCCGACCGCCTCGCGAGCGGCGACGATCTGGGCCACGCCTGGATCGGCCAGCCTTCGGCGCGCCCACCCTCAGCCGGGGCGGACGCCCCGATTGGTCCCTCCGCGCCGCCGGACCCCGAGCTGGCCGGGCTCGTCGGGCGCCGCGCGAGCGAACGTGGCCGCGGCGACGACCTCGACGATGCCGCCGACGAGCCGCGAGCTCGATCGACCCGTCGTCCGACCGTGAGCTCGACGCGCGATCGGTCGCGCGACCGCGACCGGGAGCGGGAGCGTAACGCGCCATCCGAGGGTCCCTCGTGGGAGCGCGTCCGCCGGTACGAGGCCTATCCCTCGATCAAGGCACGGGCCGGCCTGCCCAGTGCGCCGCAGCTCCCGAGGATCGCGGTGCTCTTCGGCGCCCTCGTGGTTGCGGCCCTGCTGCTGTTCCTGTTGCCCACGGTCCTGAACATCGGCGGCGGGCGGGTGGTGGCCCCGGGTGCGAGCGCGAGCCCGTCGGATGTGGCGGCATCGGCCTCACTGGAACCGACCCCGATCCCCGAACCGACTCCGCAGATCTACACGATCAAGGCGGGCGACGCGCTGGCGCGGATCGCCCGACGGTTCGGCCTGACGCTCGAACAGCTTCTGGCTGCGAACCCGGACATCAAGGACGCGAACCGGATCAAGGTCGGTGACAAGATCGTGATCCCGACCCCGCCGCCCGAAGAGGTCCCGGCCGCCTCGCCCTCAGCCTCAGCGGCGTCGTAGCCGGCCGGGGCGGCGGCCGAACCCGCGCCGCTCGCCTAGCGAGGCGCGATGTTGATGGCCGTGATCCGGCCGGCCTCCACGCGAAACGTGGCGTCGATGTGCTGCGTCGGAGCGCCCGGCCGGACGACCAGCAGGTCGGCCTCGTATGTGTTCCCGGTGTCGCGGATGTCACCCGGGATCATCCGCAGCCCAGCATCGCTGCGGAGGAACCAGCCGCCGACTCTCTCGACGCCGCGGAGCGTCTGGACGTTGTCACCAACGTGCACCCGCATCTCGGTCTTCTCGTCCATCATCGCGACCGCCCCTTCGCGGTCGCCGGCATTCAGCTTCTCGAAGAATTCTTCCATCGTCTCGACAGCGCCCATGGCCGGAGTGTAGCGTCGGGCGTCTTTGGACGCCGATGGGCGGCGCCGCCTGACCAGTCCCCAGCGCGAGGGGTCTTCACCTATGCCATCCGGCTGCATAAAGCGTTCCATTTGGTGGTGGCGGCAATGGCTCACCAAGCCCGGCGAGCGTTCCCGGACCATCGAGGCGTGCGAGTCGATCGCGCCGCCAACCACGCCCAGCGGGGTAGTAGAACGGAATATGCAGCCGAGTGGCATAGACCCAAGCACCAATTGCCGCGCTCGCCAGACGGCGCCCCTGCCACAATCTAGAACCCGCCGCCGGCGCCTCCGCCGCCACCACCCGAGCCGCCGCCGCCGAACCCACCGCCCGACCCGCCGGATGACGCCGGCGCATTCCCGATCGTCCCGAGCGACGACATCATCCCGCCGAGGTCCGGTACCGCCGAGCCCGAGAACAACGAGCCACCGCTACCCGCCGCGAGGCCGCTCCCGAACGACGAGCCACTCGACGTCGTGTACCAGGCGGGGAAGTACGTCGACGAGGCGAGCTGTGGCGTCTCACGGACGTCCTCGATCGAGCGTCGCAGGACGGCTTCGATCTCGCCCTGCAAACCGAGGGCCGTGCCCCAGACGACGGCCTGGTCGGGCGTCTCGAGCCAGGTGAGCCCGGCCCCATCGACCACCTGCTGCATCGAGCGGGATTGCTCCATCGTCTTCTGGAGTGTCCGCCGATAGGCGGCGAGCATCGCCCGGATCACGGCGCCGGCCATCGTCACGCTCGGCATGCTCTTGGCGAAGATCACGACCACGATCCCACCAAGAACGGCGGCGCCGCCGATGAGCACGAGACCGGACGCAGGCAGGTTGATCCCTACCACGATGACGATCACCCCGCCGACGATCGCCAGGACGCCGCGACCCGCCCAGCGCGCGATGACCTTGGTTGGCTTCTCGGCCATCCAGCCGCGCCCGACGACATGGGCCTCGAGCTTCTCGTTGAACTTCGAGACCGAGGTGCCGAACTTCGGCAGCTCGTCGGACTCGATGAGGTTCTCGGAGCCGCCGAGCTCGCGAAGCTCCTTTAGGGCGTATTCCTCGGCCGGTCCGATCGGCCGTCGGGCGTTCCGGGCGCGTTGTGCTTCCTCGACGTCGTCGCCACGCTCGGGTTCGGTCACGACGCCGACCTTGTTGGACAAGCCGAGGAGCCCCTTGTCCTCGCGGAACGCAAGCGTCCCGCGCGATGCCAGATCGAGCATCGCGGTCGTGAGCGCCCGACGCGATGGCCCACCGTCGATCACGAATGCACCCGATGCCGCGGTGAGCTCCGGCGGCGGGGCGGGCATGAGGATCGATGGGTCATCGAGGTACACCGGATCCTTCCCGAACCGCCGCCACGAGTGGAACGCCCAGCCGGCGAGCCCGAACAGGACGATCGGTGCCCCCACGAGACCGACCACGGCGTTGACCTGCCTGGCGACCTGCAGTTGCGCGGCGTGCTCCGGGGTCGCCGCGGCGTCGACCTTGGCGAGCGCGACGCCGAGCGCCCCGTCGAAGTCAGCTTCGCGGAGGAATGGGGTCATGTCGTTCTCGAAGATGCGCTGACGCTCGCTGTTCGAGAGGTAGGCCGCCTCGAAGCCGGGTGCGCCGTACAGCTGCACCTGGCCGTGCATCAGCGATGGGTCGATGTCGAAGAAGATCGCCAGCCCGTCGTCGAACCCCTTCCGGCCGACGCCCCATTCGTCGATCAGCGCCCGAGCTCGAGCTTCGGTCTCCTCCGCGGAAACGCCGTAGTCGGCGAGTTCGGTGTAGACGACGACCTCGGCCGCGGTGCGGTTCTCGATCGCATCGATCGTCGCTTCGGCATTGACGATCGCCTCCGGCGAGAAGATGCCGGCGAAGTCGTAGACGGCCCGATCGATCTCAGGCCTGGGGTATGGCGGGCCCGGCGCGATCACCGGGCCGGTCGGTTCCGTCGGTTCACCCGGGGGAGTGGCATCGAAGGTCGCGGTGACGATCTGCCCGAGGGCGGCGAGGAGCGCCTCGTCGAACTGCTGCTCACTGAGGAGCGGCAGCATCGTGTCGTCGTAGATCGCCTGGCGCTCGTCGTTCGAGAGGTACGACGCGGAGAACCCCGGACCCGCGTAGAGCTGGACCTGGCCGTGTTCGAGCGTGGTGTCGAGGTCGAAGAGGATCACGAGCCCGTCGTTGAGGCCGACCCGTCCGACGCCCCATTGGTCCATGAGCGCCTGGGCATGTGCTTCGGTCTCTTCGGGCGTGATGTCGTCGCGGCCGAGGGCCTGCGTGTAGACGACGACCTCCGCCTTGGTCTGCGCCTCGATCGCGTCGATGATGCCCTCGGCCTGGAAGCGGGTCTCCTCGCTGAAGAGCTCCGCGGTGTCGTAGACCGCCCGGCCGTCGACCGGGTCCGGGTAGGGCGGGCCGGCCGCCTCAACCGCGGGTGCGAACGCGAGGAGGAGCAGCGCGACGAAGGGCGCGACGCGGATGACGAGGGCCGCGACGCGGCTGAGGTGAACGGGGCGTTCCATGGCGCGGTGCATCGTAGCCGCCCTCAACCGAGCGAGGCGACGGTTCCGCGGCGTCGCCCGAGCGTCAATCTGCGATCCACCCCGAGCAGGACCTGGGGCGGTCGCGGTCGGCCGTTGTAGGCAGAGCCGAGCGAGGCGGCGTACGCGCCGGCATCGGCGATCGCGACGAGATCGCCCCGCCGCAACGGCGGCAGGTCGTGGGTGCCGAGCGCATCGGTCGACTCGCAGATCGGCCCTTCGACGTGGGTCGCCTCGACGCCGTCACCGACCGCGGCGCGCCCTCGTACCTCGCCGCCGAGCGGCCGGCCCAATGACGTGAGCGCCGTGATCGGATGGTGTGCTCCGTACAACGCGGGGCGGATGAGCTCGGTCATGCCGGCATCCAGCACCACCTGGCGTCCGGCGCGCTCCCGCGCGTGCAGGACGCGTGCCACCAGCCAGCCGGACCGCGCCACGAGGAACCGGCCGGGTTCGATCGCGAGGCGGGTGGGCCGGCGATCGGCGGGGACGCTGTCGAGCAGGGGACCGAGCTCGCGGGCAAATCTCTCCGGACTCGGTGCCGGCTCCCCGGCAGGGCGCACCGGAAAACCGCCGCCCAGATCCACCGTGTCGAACGTGTCGATCGACCCTCGCCACAACGCGGCCAGCGCGAGCGCCTTGCGCACCGCGTCCCGCCAGGCGTCGACGGCACCCAGCTGCGACCCGATGTGAAGGTGGATCCCGCGTGGACGGAGCGGCCCGTCGGCGCCGCCGCCGGCGTCGATCGCGGCCGCGATCTCGGTCTCGGTCATCCCGAACTTGGTGGCGCCCGCCCCGACCGCGAGACCGGCGAGTGTTTCCGGGGCGACTTCGGGGTTGAGCCGAAACAGCACGTCGATGCGTGGTGCACCCGACCGCGTCACTACCGCAGCGAGCGCGGCCGCCTCCTCCGGCGATTCGAGGGCCACCCACAGCGGCGGGTCCCCGCGGGCCGCCCCGAGCGCGGCCGCCCGCAGGTCGCCAGGCGTCTTGCCGATGCCCTCGAGGCTGACCCGCGAATTCGGCACACCGGCTCGGGTCGCGATCGACCACTCCCCGCGCGAGACGACGTTCGCGCCGAAACCGTGGCCCGCGACCGCGGCGACGACACGCTCGACATCGTTGGCCTTGACCGAGAACTGGCGGAGGATCGGGTCGGGGAACGCCGCCGTGACGGCTCGGCACGCGTCCGCAATGGTTGCCAGGTCGGTGACGAAGACCGGGGTTCCGAACCGACCGGCCGTGACCCTCAGCGCCCGGTGCAGCCGATCGTCGGCGGGCGATTCAGTCGCGAACGACAAGCCGGATGGCAGTCGAGAGCAGGCTCAGCACGACGGCGCCCACGATCGCGGCGATCAGGGTGTCGGCGGTCAGGTCCGGCGGATAGTCACCTACCTTGAGCGCGAAGCCGATCTCCTTCGACACGAACGCGGTGGCCAGCAGGAGCACGGCGTTGATGACGAACCCGATGAGGCCCATCGTCATGAAGGTGATCGGGAGCGCGAGCGTCTTGACGATCGGGCCGATCAGGCCGTTGATCACCCCGAAGATCAAGGAGATGATCGCGAGTCCCACGAGTCCGCCCGAATAGTCGAACTTGATCGGAAGGACGCCGCTCTGAGAGAGCTGGACCAAAATGTAGAACGCGATCGCCGTGACGACCGTCCCGATGATGAAACCCCTCACAGCGTCCTCCAGTGTTGCTGGTTGGTGGGCCGAGGATAACGGGTCAGCGCAGCAGGAATCCGGTGCCGAGCGGATCGCGCGGGTCGAGACTGAACAGAGCCTCGCCGGTCCGGAAGGCAGCGCCCTCGACCTCGGTGACGACCGACGGATGGCCGTCGATGACGGGGCCCTCGCCGACTACCCATGCCTCGAAGACCGAATCGACGATCGATCGATGGCGGAACGTGGCGCCGGTCGCGAGCTCGCGACGCGCATGCAGGACCGCCAGCCGAGCCGACGTGCCCGAGCCGCACGGCGAGCGGTCGATCTCGCCGTCCGCGAACACCGTCACATTCCGTTGCTCCTCGGGGCCGAGCGCCTCCCAGAAGATCACGCCGTAGATCCCGGCGAGCTCCGGCTCCTCGGGGTGTGCGACGCGGATCGACCGCTCGATGGCGGGACGCAGCTCCCGTTGTAGCGCGATGAGCTCCGGGAGGGCGGCGGGCGTCAGCGTCATGCCCAGCGCCTCGACGCCGAGCGTGCCGTAGAACGCGCCGCCGAACGCGATGTCGAGCGTCAGCAGCCCGCTCGCGGTGCGGACCGTCACGTCCCTCGCCAGCACGAACGATGGGACGTTACGGAACCGGACGGCCTCGACCCGGCCGTCGCCGTCCAGGCGGGCGGTACAGGCAAGCCGGCCGCTCGGCACGTCCACGGTGACCGTCGCTGAGCGCCCGTCCGGGGCGACCCCGACCCGGCCGGTCTCGATCGCCCAGGTCACGAGCGCGATCGTTCCGTGGCCGCAGGCGGTCGAGAACCCCTCGTTGTGAAAGAACACGACCCCGAGCTGCGCCCAATCGTCGTTCGGCGGCGTGACGAAGGCGCCGTACATGTCGGCATGGCCGCGTGGCTCATTGACGAGCAGCCGTCGGACGTCATCGAGGTTGGCCATCGCCCAGCGCCGACGCTCGAGGACGGTCCGTCCCTGCGGCTCGGGCACGCCACCGGTCACGATCCGGAACGGCTCACCGGCCGTGTGGTAATCGACGGTCCGGATCGGGCGATCGAGGAGTGGCTCCTTCGTGTCGCTGACGGTGCCGGTCACCGTGCAAGGAGGCCTTCGAGGCGCGCCTTGACGGCCGGCCACTCGGGGGCGATCACGCCGTAGTACGCCGAATCGCGATTCGACCCGTCCGGCATGATCGAGTGGTGGCGCAGGACGCCCTCGAACGTCGCACCGATGCCGAGGAGCGCGGTCCGCGACTGGACGTTGCGGGCGTGGGTCTTGAACTCGACCCGATGCGCACCGAGGGTCTCGAACGCGTGGCTGAGCTGGAGGAGCTTCGCCTCGCGGTTGGCGCCCGTCCGCTGGAACGCCGTCCCGACCCAGGTCCAGCCGATCTCGAGCCGCCGATGTTCGGGTGCGATGGTCATGTAGCGGCTGCTCCCGATCGCTCGTTCGGAGGCGAGGTCGATCGTCGCGAAGGGGACCTCGATCGTCTCGGCTGCGTTCGCGCGGGCCTGGTCGAACCAGGCTCGCAGGCCGGCCTCGTCGATCGGCTTGAGGATCGTCCAGCGCCAGAGCGCGTTGTCATAGGCGACCCGCGCGAGATCGTCGAAGTGCCGCTCGTCGAGCGGCTCCATCCGGACGCGCCGGCCGGAAAGCGTGACGGGCGTGACCCATGACTGCGCCATGGATGGATGGTATCCGGGCCGTCCGACCGGCAGCGGTTATCGGGCGGGTCGTAGCCGCGATCCTCGTCATCCGCTATTCACCCGGTCGTTCGTCAGCCGATCCTCGTCATCCGCTCTTCACCCGGTCATCTGACCCGGCAATCGCGGTCCGGGTGTCCTGATCGTGCGAGGCAACACGTAGGTTGGCGCTCGACTCGTGACCAACGCTCTGCTGAGGGTCATTTGTCAGGGATTTCAGTCAAGTGCCGACCGCACGAGCCTGAGACCCATCGGCTCCCTAGACTGCACGGCGTGTCCACGTTTTCCGACACGTTCGCGGCGTTCCTCGATGCATTCGTGGCCCTCGAGCCTGTCGCGGCCACGACGATCGGCGATCACCGGCACGACGGCCGCTGGCCGGACCTGACCGAAGAGGGCCGGCGAGGGCGCCTCGCGTTCATCGACCGCTGGACGGCCACGTTCACGGCGATCGACCCAGCGGAGCTCGACCCGGACGAGGCGATCGATCGCGACCTCGTCGTCCAGGAGCTCGAATCCGAGCATTTCGACGAGACCGAGTTACGGGAGGACGCGTGGAACCCGCTCGCCTGGGTCTACCTCCTCGGCGACGGCATCTTCCCCCTCCTGGCTCGCGACTTCGCGCCCCTCGCCGACCGGCTCACGAGCGCGGCCGCGCGACTCGAAAAGATGGTCGAGGTGACGGCCGCGGCACGCGACCGGCTGGTCGGCGCAGGGCCGGGACGACCGGTCGGGCGCTTCCAGACCGAGTCCGCGCTCGAGCAGCTCACCGGGATCGGCGAGCTCATCGACGAGGCCGTCGCCGCGGCCGACCGCGAAGCCCCGAACGACGAGCGGATCCGGGAGCTTGGGCCGCGCCTGACGGCCGCCGCCGGGAGTGCCCGGGAAGCGCTGGCCGCGTTCGACCGCCACCTGCGGGACGTCGTCCTGCCCGGCAGCGATGGGGACGGCCGGCTCGGCACCGAGCTCTTCGCCCGCAAGATGCGGCACACGATGCGCTCGGAGGCCCTCACGCCGGAGCGCATCCTCGAAGGGGCCGAGCGCGAGTTCGACACGGTCCGCGCAGAGATGGTCCGCCTGGCCCGCGATCAATGGCCGACCTGGCGCGGCGACGACCCGATCCCGTCCGACGACGGGGCGCTCGTCCGCGGAGTCCTCGACGCGATCGCCAACGAGCACCAGGAACCGGGCGATCTGCTCGATTTCTGCCGGGAAGAGAACGCCCGGATCGAGGCCTTCTGCGCGGAACACGATCTCATCGGCACGGTCGACGACCCGCTCGACATCCGCTGGACGCCGGTCTTCCTCCGCTCGTTCGGCGGCGCGATGCTGATCGCGCCGGGACCGCTCGACAAGGGCCTCGCCAGCTTCTTCGCGATAACCCCGATCCCCGACGACTGGTCGGCCGACCAGCGAGAGTCGTATCTGCGCGAGGACAACGACCGCATGCTCCGGCTTCTCACGATCCATGAGGCCGTGCCGGGTCACTATCTCCAGGGTGTGTACGCGAACCGGACGGGCTCGCTGCCTCGCAGCATCTTCTCGAGCGGCGTCTTCGCCGAGGGGTGGGCGGTCTACGTGACCCAGGTGATGATGGATGCCGGGTACGGCGCAGAGGATCCGGCGCTCATGCTGACGCACTGGAAGTTCTACCTGCGATCAGCGACGAACGCGATCATCGACGCCCGGATCCACACCGCGGGCATGACGGAGGACGAGGCCGTCGCCTTGATGGTCGATGGCGGCTTCCAGGAGGAGGCCGAGGCCCGCGCCAAGTACCGACGTGCGCGACTGTCATCGACCCAGCTGTCGACCTATTTCGCAGGGTCGATGGAGATGTGGGACATCGAGCTCGAAGCCCGCCGCCGAGCCGCCGCGGGCGCCGGCGCCGACCCGGACGCGATTCGGCCCGGCCCGCTACCCGGTGGGTTCGGCGGGACGCCGGGCTTCCGCTATCGGGACCAGCTCGAGGCGGTCATCGGTCACGGCGCTCCGCCGACGTCCCTATTGCGCCGGATCCTGTTCGACTGACGCCCTCGGCGAGGGTCGCCAGCAGGGCATCCACACGATAACCGGTCGCCTCCGCCGCGCTCGACATGCGCCGGACGAGGGCAGTGTCCTGCTTTCGGCCGGACTCGATGGCGTCGAGGCGCACCGCCCAGCCAAGCAGCGCGATGAACCGATCGCGATCGAGCCACTCGACGCCCTCCCAGGTGTTGACGCCCATCGCCGCTCGCACGGGACCGTGGGCGAGCCAGCGCTCGACCAGCCGCAGGTCGCCGGCCCGGCCCCGGCCACGGACCGTCGTCGGTCGTGGCAGTGCGAGCAGGACCCGGACGAGGTCCGCTACCGCCCACGCTTCGGCTTCGGGCAGGCCGGCGGCCCGGAACCCGTTCGCGAGGACCGGGGCAAGGCGCAGCTCATCGAACCAGGCGAGGCTCGTGGCGGCAACGTCGGCCCCCGGGGCGATCGCCCCGAGCCTCGAGAGGACCAGCCATCCGAGGAGCGCACCGCGGTCGGCCCGGGCCAGGCCAGCGGCACCGTCGCGATACGCGACGGTCGCCTCCTCACGGATCCGGGCTGCGACCTCGATCGGGTCGCCACGGACGCCGGTGGCCGTCCCCACGGCCACGAGCAGGACCGCGAGCCGATCCTCGAGGACGTCGAGATCGGCGTCCGTCGCCGTCCCGTCGAGCACCGCCGTCACGTGGCCGTCCTCGAACAGCGCGCGGAGCGGGGCATGGACCGGCTCCAGCTGCAGCTCGCGCAGCGCGTCGTCGAGCGATGGGACGCCGCGTCCGGCCAGGCGCTCCCACAGCCGTCGCCACTGCCCGGCCGACCCATCGGGCAGCTCGCGAAACTCCCAGAAGACGTGGCCCTGGTAGGCGTCGAGGGCCAGCCACAACCCACGTTCCCAGATGTCGCGGCACGAGCGCAGGTAGGCGAGGCCCGTTCGGGCGTCGCGGAACGTCACGAACACCGACGGGTCGTTCGGCAGGCCGAGGCCTTCGGCCAGCGAGCGGCGCACCAGCCGTTTTGCGCCACCGGCCGACTTGCGGGCGTACGCAGCCGATTCGCGGATCGTGCCGGCAGTCGTTGCGAACCGGTCGTGGAAAACGACAAGCGACCGCGTCGGCCCGTGGCCGTTGGAGTAGGCGAGCACATGGTCGTCGACCGCGCCGCCGTCCGTGTGGAAGTCGTAGAACAGGAAGTCGTGCGCCTCGGCGAACCACGCCCGCCGATGGAGGAGCGGGAAGATCTCCCGCTCGTGTCGCTCGACCAGCCACGGGTCGGGTTGCTCCTCGAGCGTCGCGCGCCGGAACTCCATGCCGTATTTCTCGCCGAACCCCTCGACCTGACCATGTCCCAGCATCGGCAGCCCGGGAATCGTGGCCATCACCGTGGCCACGCCGAAATACTTGTCGCCCTTGCCGAACTGCTCGACCGCGGTCTTCTCGTCCGGGTTGCTCATGAAGTTGACGTACCGCTTGAGGATCTCCGGGTCGAACTCAAGGGTCTCTTTGACGAGCCTGCGGTAGCCCGCACCGTTCTCGTCCCGGAGCATGTGCATGAACGCGCTGTTGTAGACCCGGTGCATCCCGAGGGTCCGCACGAAGTAGCCCTCGAGCATCCAGAACGCCTCGGCGAGCAGGAGCGTGTCGGGCGCCTCGGCGGCGACCCGGTCGACGACCTCGCGCCAGAACTCGACCGGCATCCGGGCGTCGAACTCCGCCTGGGACATCGCGAACTCGGCCCGGGACGGGATACCGTCGCCGGAGCCCGGCTCGGGCCACCACAACCGGCGGATGTGGCGCTTGGCGAGCACCATCGCGGCGTCGAACCTGATGACCGGGAACCGCCTCGCGACATCGACGATCGTCCGGATCACCTGCTCGCGGACATCGGACTTGAGGAAATCGAGCTGGGCCGTGTCGTTCCACGGGAAGCTCGTGCCGTCGTTGCCGTGATAGATGAAGCGGTCGCCGCCGCTCGCGCGGTCGAACCGCCTGAACACGACGGCGGCGTCGCTGTCGTCCCAGTAGTGGTCCTCAAGCACGACCCCGACCCGCTCGTCGGACGCCAGGTCCGGTCCGGTGAACGTGTAGGCCGGATAGGGTGGATGGGGCAGCGACAGGAACCACTCGGGATGCTCGATGACCCAGCGTGAGTCGATGCCCATGTGGTTGGGCACCATGTCACTCGCCAGGCGGATCCCGCGTGCCCAGGCGCGCTCGCGCAGGTTGGCAAAGGCGCCCTCGCCGCCAAGGTCGTCGGCGATTAGGTAGTCGTCGAGCGAATAGGCGGATGCCGCGGCATCGACGTTGCCGCGCATCCGCTTGATCCGCTCCGATGCAGCGGATCGCTGCCACAGGCCGATCAGCCACAGGCCGGTCACGCCCCACGCGGCGAGCGTATCCAGCGCTTCGTCCGGGATCGCATCGAGCGTCCGGATGTCCCGGCCGAACTGGCGCGACAGCTGGTCGAGCCAGACGTAGGTGCTCTTGGCGATCAGGACCACTCGGGGCATCCACGCCGAGTCCGCCGAAAAGGACTCCGGTTCGTCGACGAGGCCGCGGAACGACGGCGGATGCACCGCCCGCTCGTCGCCCCCGCCGAACCGCATGTGGAGTGCCCGCTCCTCCTCGGCGATGATGCCGAGCGCGATGTGGAGCCTGCCGATCAGCGCTTCGAGATCCGCGCCGAGCAGCGCGCCCCAGTGGTCGCGGATGTAGCGCAACTGGCCGGCGAACGATGTCGGCGCGTGTCGGGCGGGTGCGCGCAGGAGCTCGACGACGGATGCCTTCGTCCCATCACCCAGGTCGAGCTGCTCGCCTGCCGCGAACGCTGCCTCGAGGCCGTCAATCGCCTCGACGTAGCGCGTCCCCTCGGCCAGTACCCGGTCGTCGACGAGCTCGTGCAGCGGCCCGATCGCCGGGTTCTCGTTGCTGATCCGCGTGAGCAGCAGCTCCTCGAGCCGGATCGCCGGTGGTTCCGGCGCATCACCGACCCCAGGAAACGCTGCCCCGAACCGATCGAGCAGGCGATCGAGATCGTCGCGCAACAAGCGCCGGACGTCGCGCATCGCCGAGGCCATCGTCGTGCCTCGGGCGGCCTGGCGCGCGACCAGCAGGTGGCCGATCTCGTGGAGCAGGCCCAGCGCGCCGATCTCCCCGGCCGAGATACCCGGCGCCTCGGGTGGTCGTTCCGCGTTCATCCGTGCGGCGAGCTGGCGGATCGCCGCCAGATCCGTGACGGCCAGGTCGCCCCGCAGCCCGAGGATGACGTCGTCGATGCCGTAGCGCTCGCGCGCCGTTCGCCGGACGTGGAACGCGCGGACGCGAAGGCCGGCCGTGTCCGGATGGCGCATGCCCGAAGGATGGCACGCGCCCGATGCGGTCGTCAGACGGCCGACAGCTCCGCGGGTCGCTCGGCTGCGGCGTGATCGATCGCCCGCCGGAGCAGCTCGAGCCCGGACGGGTCGAACTCGTACGTCCACGGCCGGATACGGTCGGGGTCATGCATCTGGCGGTCGAGCCCGGCGTTGAGCGCTTCGCGCGACATCAGGATCACATCGGCGGACTCGTCGACCTTCGCCAGCTGCTCGGTCTCGCCGATCAACGCCGCGACGATCTCGATGCCGGTCGTTCCCGAGATCTGCAGGGTCTCGAGGATGTTGTCGGCGCCACGCTCGTTCGCGCAGACCAGGCCGACGCGAGACCCGGACGGCAGGCCGGCGATCTCGTGGACGAGCTCGAGGTAACCCGGACCGACGAGCATCGCCACGACCGGGACACGACCGGCCGCCAGCACCTGAGCTTCGTCGGCGTGGAACGTGGTCGTCGCGATGATGTCGTAGTGGAACCGGTCGAGACGCTCGGGCAGGTCGGCGATCAGCGAACCTTCGGCTTCGATAAGGCCGGGGAACTCGTCGACGAGGCGCTCGGCATCGTAGCCGGCATCGGCGCTCGTGCACTCTGCGAAGAGCACCCGGACCAGGGGTCCGGGGCGTTTCCGCTCGGTCGCAGCCGCGAACGTGGCCGCGGCCACCTCGTCGGCCGTGAAGCCGGCGTGCGCCGCGCGGCGCAGCAGCTCCGCGACGATGCCGGCGAGCGCCTCCGCCCCGCGCCGCTCCGGCGGACGATCCGCGACGTGTGTCCCGGCGCCGTGCCGGCTGGTGACGTAACCGGCATCGGCTAGGCGTCGGTAGACCGCCCGGATCGTGTTGGGGTTGACCCGCAGGGCGGCTCCCAGCTCCCGGACGGGTGGCAGTCGGGCGCCCGGCAGCAGTCGACCGGAGTCGATCTGATAGGCGAGCTGCCAGAAGATCTGGGTCGAGATGGGGACGTCGGACTCGCGTTCGACGTCGAGATCGCCACCGGCGGTCCCGATGCGAGGAGTGTGGCTCGGCTCATCCATTGACGTAGTCAAGTAGTCCAACTAGACTGGATTGGCCTAATCGACTATAGCAACAACCGTCGGACGACCGCATCGTCCTCCTCCTCGTCAGCCCGTGGCGCGCAGGCCGCGGGCTGACGGATTCTCTGCTTCGATCGGTCCGCGGACCGGGGCACCGACCGCTCGAAGTGCGGTCTCCAGCAGGGCGACACCGTCGTCGCCGTCGGCATCGATCAGCTTGAGATCGCCGATCAGGCGGCCCTCCAGGTCGGTTCCGGCGAGGCCATCCACGAGTCGTGCCGCTCGTGTGGCGGCCCGCAGCGCCCCCGCCGTCTCGATCCGATCCGGGCGATCCCAGAACCATGCACAGCTCGCAAACATCGCCAGGCGCCAGCGCTGGGCTTCCATGACCCGACCGATGACGGCGAGGTCCTCGGGCGTCGTCGGGCCAAGGCCCTCCTCGACGACCGACGACGCCGGCCGGACGCCGAGCACGACGTCGACCCAGGCGTCTCGGAGCGCCCACGGATCCGGAGCACCGGGGAGCGCTCGCACCACGTGATCCGTGACGGCGTCGACACCCCCGGCGAGCCGATCCAAAGCGGCCCGCAACGGCCCCTTCCAGGCGCCGTCCGGGACACAGCCGCAGCCGGTGGTCCAGCGATTTATGCCGTGATGGCAGCTCCATGAGGTCTGCTCGCGGATCGTGGCGACGGCGAGGCCGCCGGCTGACGCGTGCGCGATGACGGCGTCCAGGGGTGGCGTATCGAAGGGTCGATTCCGCGGCGCCGTGCGGCCCACGAGGCGGGCGAGGAAGTGTTCGCGGAACGATCGATGATGGCCGTACAGCTCGCCATCGGTGGCGATCACGACGATAGGCGGCGGGCCATCCAGGAGGGGCTCCTGGGTCAGCCTCGGCACCAGCCGCTCCCGCACGAACCAGTCCGCATCCACGGTCGCCGCCGGCTCGAAGGAGACCGCCGCGGATAGCAACCCGTCGTAGATCACAGCCACGATCGACAGGCCCTCGCCGAGGTCGATCCGGACCGGGCGACGCGTGTCTAGTTCCCGCTCTCCGGGGCCGGCGACCTGCCACGGCGCGAGGATCGTGTAAGTGATGCCCTCCTGCGCAAGGAGGCGAAGCGCGGGCAGGTCGACGGCGGTCTCGGGCAGCCACACCCCGGTCGGCCGACGCCCGAAGCGAACCTCGAAGTCGCGCAGGCCCCAACGGACCTCGGTCAGGCGGTCCGCGGCAGAGGCCAGCGGAAGGATGGCGTGGTGGAAGGGCTGGGCCATCCCGTTGCGGCCGGCGTCGCCCTCGACGAACCCGCGGTAGGCGACGGGGTCGCCACGCTCCATCCATCCGGCCAGGGTGGGCCCCACATCCCACGAGATCGAGGCGAGGTTGCCGAGCTCCGCGTTGGGTCGGTAACAGTCGGCGCTGATCCGCTCGTTCCAGTCGTGCGCCGGGGCCGCCGTCGGATCGAGGGGCAGCGTGCCTGTGAACGGGTCAAGCCGTGGCGGTTGGTAGAAGTGGCCGTGGACGACGAGTGCGGGTCGGCTCACGGTGCCTCGGTCGCCCGGTCGCGCGTCGTCGCGACGACGTGGCTGATCGTCCGCGTCCAGTGCTCGCCGGGCGCAAGCCGTACCCGCCATGACAGCAGGAGTGCGCTGCCCTGATACATGCGCTCGAACCCGCCCTCCGAGTTCGAGATGGTCTCGATCGGCGCCCACCACACATCGGCCGCCGCCGTGGTCGAGGTCACCGAGATGCCGATGTAGTCGTTGCCCTGGGCGATCGTCGAGAGGTCGCTCGCCGTGCCGTCGACATCGTGGGCGGTCCGCTCCCCGCGGACGTCCCACCACGCCGCGGGATTGCCGCCGCCGCCGAGCATTGTGAGCGACCATTCGACGCCGATCCGCGCCTCGATCGCCCCGCCGTCGCGATGGTCGAGATCGACCTGGAGGCTGAGCGTCGGAGCACGCCGGTTGCCACCGAGCGTCAACGTCTTGGTGACGGCGATGGCGGAATCCGCGATCGTGGCCAACCGCCGCGTCACGAGCCGGCCCGACGCGAGGTCGACGAGCTCGAACGGCCCATCGACCGCGTCACCGAGCTCCGTCGCACGAGCCATCGCCCAGTCCCCGGTGGTGGCGTCGAGAGGCAGCGCCCGCACCAGTCCGGATCTCCGTTCATACGTGTCGTACACGAGTCGAGCCGCGAGCCCTGGCTCCTTGACGCGGAGCGTGTCATGGATCGACGCCGGCGCGCCGCCTGATGCGCCCTCGGCGGCCGCCGCCACCCCGGCCGGCTCGTGTACGGCCTGGTCTAGTGCCAGCAGCGTGGCGTGATACGCCTCCGGACGACGGCGCATGACCGCGGCCAGCGCATGCCGGACCGACCGGATGTCCCAGGATCCGATGCCGGCGCCCCCATCGAGATCGACCGCGACGACCTGGCCGTCGTCCGCGAGCAGCACCTCGTCCACGCCATCCATATCGAGGTCGCGCGTCTCGGCGTGGTGGAGCGTGCCGGTCGCGGTCTCCGCGAGGTCCTCGGCGGCGATCAGGTGCTCGTGCGTCGCCAGGCGCATGTGGCTGATGTAGATCCCGCCGAACAGCCCGTGCCAGTAGCAGTCGTTCGACTGGCCCTGGTAGAGGTGGTCCAGCGCGCGATCGCGATCCTCGCTTTCGGGCATCGCCGCGACCGCGGACGACACCCGCAGCATCCGCTTGTGCAGGTCGTTGACCTCGCGGTATTTGACCTGGAAGTTGCGCCAGAACGCGCCGCGCAGCCAGCGCGCCTCGGGTCGATGCTCAGCCTGGGCGCGATGGAGCACCTCGGAGTAGAGACGGGCCTCCGTCGCCGGCAACGCCCATTCGCCCATCTCGGAGTACGAACCGGTCGGGATGTAGACGCGGCCGATCGGGGGATGGTCGGCGAGCCAGGCCGACGGCGTCGTCGTCGTGAGCCAGTCGCCGTTGGCCTCCAGCGCGTCAAAGAACCGCTCGACCCAATGGCCCCGTCCCCAGCAGTGCGCCCACGTCGTCGGCCAGCCGCCGAACTTCTCGCCGTCGTCGCCCATCATCCCGACGCGATCGCCGGCATCCGTGGCGTTGTCGCGGAGATAGGCGATGACCTCGGCGACTTCCCGGAAGGGGATCCGGTAGCGCAGTCCCTGTTCGGTGCCGAAGACCCGTAGCAGGTGACCCTGGTCCTCGGTCGTATACGGTCCCCAAAGGTCTTCCTCGGGGATCGCCGCGGCACGGAAGTGGGCGTCGTCGAGGATCGTCCAGGCGTAACCCGCCGAAGCCAGCGAGGTCGGCAGGTCCGGCTCCCAGACCCGCTCGGCGAGCCATGCCCCACGCGGCCGGCGCCCGAAGCGGCGCTCGAGCTCGTCGGCCATCCGTTGCAACTGACCGATGCGGTCCCGCTCCGGCAGCGAGGCGAGCACCGGCTCGTAGTGACCGCCGCCGAGGATCTCGATCTGGTCCCGGGCCACGAGTGCGCGCAGTCGATCCATCGTGTCCGACCGTTCGCGGATGAGCCACCCGAGCAGGGGACCGGTGTAGTGCAGCGACAGGCGGACTGCGGGATGGCGCTCGAGCGCATCGATCATCGGCTGGTAAGCCCGCTCGAAGACCTCGGCGAAGACCCAACCGAAGTTGCCGACCGGCTGGTGGTTGTGCAGCGCCAGGGCCAGCGAGATCCGAGGCGGCACGGGTCAGCCGGCCTCGGTGACGAGCGCGGCCTCCGACTCGACCGGGACCTCGATCCCGGCTGCCGGCAGGTACAGCAACTCGGTGTACTCCTGGAGCATCCGCGCGGTCGAGAATCGCCACAGCGACGTCGCCATCGCACGGCGCATGGTCTCGACCCAGCGGATCGGGATGCCGCTCTTGTCGCGTTCGTAGTACGCCGGCACGAGCCATTCCTCGATCAGCCGGTACAGGTCCTGGGCGTCCGACCAGTCCTGGGCCGCCTCGTCAGGGTTCTGCTCGCGCCCGCCGATCGCCCAGCCGTTGTCGCCCTCGAACCCTTCGTCCCACCAGCCGTCGAGCACGCTGATGTTGGGAACCCCGTTCTGGGCCGCCTTCATGCCCGACGTGCCGGACGCCTCGAGCGGTCGGCGCGGGTTGTTGAGCCACGTGTCGACGCCCTGCACGAGGAACCGCGCGACCCGCATGTCGTAGTCCTCGAGGATGAAGACCCGACCACGGAGCCGCGACGAGCGGGACTGCTGGAAGATCTCCTGGATGACGCGTTGTCCGGGCCGATCGGCCGGGTGGGCCTTGCCGGCGAACACGATCTGGACCGGCTTGTTCTCGTCCCACACGAGTCGAGCCAGCCGGTCGAGGTCGCTGAACAGGAGGCCGGCCCGCTTGTAGGTAGCGAACCGACGGGCGAACCCGATCGTGAGGATCGCCGGATCGAGCACGTCGTCCAGCTCGGCCAGCACCGACGGGGCCTCGCCGTGACGGGCGAATTGCCCGCGCAGCCGCCCCCGAACGAAGATCGCGAGCTCACGCTTCTGGCGGAGGTGCGCCTCCCATAGCTCGGCGTTCGAGAGGCGGCCCAGGCGTCCCCAGAACTTGTCCTGGCGCGGACCGGCGTCGAGCGCATCGAGGTCGGCGCCGAGGTGGCCGGACAGCAGTTCCAGGACCGGCGAGCCCACCCAGCTCGGCCCGTGCACGCCGTTGGTGACCGCGAGGATCGGCTTGTCGACGACGCCGCCCCACGTCGAATTCGCGGTCGACGCGTGCAGCTTGCTGACGGCGTTCGCCCCGTTCGTCAGGCGCAGGCTGAACGCGGTCATATCGAACTGACCGCGGTCAGCGTCGGTGCCGAGCCCGAGGGCGAGGACATCCTCGACCGGTACTTGGCCTGCGTCGAGCGACGGGCCGGCGACGCGGCGGACGAGGTCCGCCTCGAAGCGCTCGTTGCCCGCCGAGACCGGCGTATGGATCGTGAAGACCGAATTGCGGCGCACCGCCGTCCAGGCGTCGTCGAGCGTCGCGCCGTCGACGACGAGCTCGCGGGCCCGCTCGGCGAGGAGGAAGGCGGAGTGGCCCTCGTTGAGGTGCCACACGGCGGGGGCCAGGCCGAGCGCGCGGATCGCCCGTACGCCGCCGATCCCGAGCACCAGCTCCTGGTGGAGGCGCATCTCGCGCCCACGGACGTAGAGGATGTGCGTGATCGGCCGATCCTCGACCGCGTTGTCGGCGACGTCCGTGTCGAGCAGCAGGACCGGCACGCGGCCCACCTGGACCAGCCAGACGGCGACCGACAGACTGCGCCCCGGCAGGTCGACCGACACCGTCAGCGGCAGGCCGTCCTGGTCCTGGACGCGGGCGAGCGGCAGCCGGCTGAGGTCGTAATCGGGATACGCGTGCTCCTGGTGGCCGTCCGCATCGATCGACTGGCGGAAGTAGCCCTTGCGGTAGAGGAGCCCAACCCCGATGAATGGCAGGGCCATGTCGCTCGCCGACTTCATGTGGTCGCCGGCCAGGACCCCGAGGCCACCAGAGTAGATGCCGAGCGACTCGTGGACCCCGTATTCGGCGCAGAAATAGGCGATCGGCCCGCGCAGCCGCTCGCCGTAACGTCGCTGGAACCAGTGGCCGGTGCCGTCGGCCATGTATCGATCGAAGTCGGCGAGGACGTCGTGGTACTCGGCCAGGAACTTCTCGTCATCGAGCAGGCGCGACCACTCCGTCGGGCCGCTGACCACCGGCACGGGGTTGCGATAGCGGTTCCAGGCGGTCCGGTCGATGAGGCTCCACAGGTTGCGTGTCTTCGGGCTCCACGCCCAGTGGAGGTTGTAGGCGAGGCGCCGGAGGCCTTCGAGTCGTGGCGGGAGCGGGAAGCTGGCAGCAGGAATCGATGGGATGAACACGGGGTCCATGGCCGCGCATGATACCGGGTCGCTTCCGCCGTGAACCGGTTTAGCGCCCGAGGTCATGGGCCGTCCGAGGCGGCGTCGGCGCCCTACCATGGGTCACGAATGGTCATGCGCGTCGCCTTCCTCGCCGCCGAGTGCGAGCCGTGGGCCAAGACCGGCGGCTTGGCCGACGTCGTCGATGCCCTCGCGCGCGCCCTCGGACGGCTCGGCGACGGCGCGATCGACGGGCCGGTCAACGTCTTCCTGCCACGCTATCGGAGCGTCCCCGAGCCCGAGCCGTCGGCGATCCTCGGCGAGATGTCGCTGGCGGTGCCCGATCCGCGGGCGCCGACCGGCTCGTCGACGCTCAAGATCGTCGACGTGGCAGCGGACGGCTACCACCTCCGGCTCATCGACCATCCGCCGGCGTTCGACAGGGCCGCGCTATACGGTGATTCGGCCGGCGATTACGCGGACAATGCCTGGCGGTTCGGGCTGTATGCCCGGGCCGCGCTCGAGGTCCTTCGCGCCGAGGGTCGGCCGGTCGACGTCCTCCACCTCCACGACTGGCAAGCCGGGCCCGCCGCCGTGTTCCGTGACCGGTGGTATGCCGACGACCCGATCATCGGGCGCGCGGCCATCGTGATGACGCTCCACAACCTCGCCTACCACGGATGGACTCCGAATCGAGCGCTCGCCCAGCTCGGGCTCACGCCCGGAGACAGGGCGCCGGGCCAGAACGCCGACGGCATCGACCTCCTGGCGGCCGGCATCGAGGAGGCCGAGATCGTCAATACCGTCTCGCCCGGCTATGCGCGCGAGGCGCTGACCCCGGAGTTCGGCATGGGGCTCGACGGCCAGCTGCGGTCGAGGGGCGATCGGTTCATCGGGATCCTCAACGGGCTCGACAACTCCGTCTGGGACCCGGCTCGCGACGCGGTGCTGGCCGCGCCGTATTCGAGGGGAGACACGGCGGGCAAGGCCGCCTGCCGGGCGGACCTGCTGTCACGCAACGGGATGGACCCCGCTGACGACGGGCCGGTGATCGGGATGATCGGGCGGCTCGATCCGCAGAAGGGCTTCGATCTCCTTGCCGGGGCGGCCCCGGCGCTCATCCGATCGGGCGCCCGGGTCATCGTCCAGGGAGCGGGTCATCCCACGCTTGCCGACCCGTTCCGCGCGCTGGCCGAGGCCTCGCCCGGCAAAGTCGCGTTGATCGAGCGATTCGATCGCGACATGGCTCGACGGATCTACGCGGGCGCCGATTTCTTCGCGATGCCGTCGCGCTTCGAGCCGTGCGGGCAGGGCCAGATGATCGCGCTGCGCTATGGCACGCCCCCCATCGTCCACCGGACTGGCGGTCTCGCCGACACGGTCGTCGACGAGTCACGGCATCCGGGGGAGGGGACCGGATTCGTCTTCGAGAAGCCGTCGATCAAGGACCTGCTCAGCGCCTGCAAGGCCGCCTTCGCGCTGCGGGCGCGCGGCGGACCGGCCTGGGCCGGGCTCATCGATCGCGGGATGTCCGTCGACTTCGACTGGACGACCGGCTCGGCGCCGAAGTACGTCGCAGCCTACCGCCGGGCCGTGGCCATCCGGCGCAGCTGACCCTCAGCCGCCGAGCGCTCGGAGGATCGCTGCCGTCGTCTCCACCGGGTGGGTCCGCTGGGGTGAATGCGGCGCGCCCGCGATGGTGATCACGTGGTCGCTGCCGATGAGCGCGCCGAATTCCTCCGCCGCCTCGTCGTCGACGTAGCCACCGGCGGTCGGGTCGCCGCGAATCAGCCACGTGTCGACGCCGGCGGCAGCCGGGTCGCGCAGGTCGGCCAGCCCTCCGTCCCAGTCGCCGTTCTCGAGGAGCACGGCCCTGGCCGCGTCGAAATCGAGCTCCATGA
>JBIOWA010000177.1:0-4231 GCA_044868045.1 Candidatus Limnocylindrales bacterium | reverse complement strand
GCCGAGGCAGGCCGTCTCCGCGGAGAAGCGGCCGAGGTGCGCGACCGGGGAGCGGCCGCGGACCCGGATGGCCCGAGGGGCCCAGGCCGTGCCTACTGGCCGGAGGTTGCCCAGCTGCTCCGGGCGTCCTATCGGTCCTTGGCGGACGCGGTCAGCGGTCCTCCGGTCGACGGCCGATGACCCACCACGCGAGCGGGAAGATCCCGGCAGCCACGGCCAGCTTGGCGGCGTCCCAGAGGAGGAACTTGGTCATGCCCTCGGCGACGGCCGTCTCCCACGGCAAGCCTGTGACGACCTTCAGCCACGGCACGCCGATCGCATAGATCACTGCGGTGCCGATGGCCATCGCCGCAAGCGAGCCGCCGATCTTGCGATCCCAGCCGAGCTCGGCAAGGCGACCTACGATCGCTGCGGCGATCACGAAGCCGACGAGGTACCCGCCGGTGGCACCCTGGACGATCGCGAGACCGGCCTTACCCTGGGCGAATACCGGCAGCCCCACGGCGCCGATCGCCACGTAGAGGAGCAACGCGAGCAGGCCTCGCCGGAAGCCGAGTGCCCCGCCGACGAGCAGGACGCCGAACGTCTGGCCGGTGAACGGCACGGGCAGGGTCGGGATGTAGACCTGGGCGCAGAGCGCCACGAAGGCCGTGCCGACCACGATCAGCGCGATGTGACGCAGCAGGGTCGGGGTGCGTTCGCCGACGCGGATGGGAACCAGGAAATCGGCGAGGGTAATGCCACGTTCCTCGGCCGTCGTCCGGTCGAGGCGGGGGATGGCGATCGTCATCGAGGCTCCGGCGCCAGGGTCGTGCTGGGGGCCCGACCGAAGGTCTGGAGTCTAGCACTACGATTCGGTCCCGCGACTCACGCAGGCGACGATATGACCGGTCGGTCGCGCTACTCGTAGCCGACGGCGCGGACGATCGAGATGCCGCTGGCGAGGCGAGCCGGGTACGCCGCCGCGAGCATGGCGAGCGCTACGCCGAGGATGAACGTGACGCCGACCGCCAGCCACGGCACGGCGATCGCCAGGTCCCAGCGACCGCCCGAGAGGGCGACCATCAAGCCACCGACCACGAAGCCGGCCGCGACCCCGCAGATCGCGCCGACGAGCCCCGTGATCCCGGCCTCGACGACCACCGAGCGCCAGACCTGGCGGCGGGTCATCCCGGCCGCCCGCAGGACGCCGATCTCGCGGACGCGCTCGAACACGTTCATCGTGAGCGTGTTGACGATGCCGAGCGTCGCGACGATCACCGCGATGAGCGACAACACGTCGAACAGGCCAAAGACGCGGTCGAGTGCCGCACCGATCGCGCCCTGGATCCGATCGAGCGGGACGGGATCGAGCGCGAGCGTGCGCGCCTCGTCGGCAAGGGTCGCCCGGTCGGCAGGCGAGGCATCCTTGTCGAACCGGACGGCGAACGCGTCGGCCCCGTCGATCCCGAGCCGGTCGGCATCGGCCCACCCGACGAGCAGCGATTCGCCCGAGCGGCCCGGCAGCGTGCGCCCGGCCACGCCGACGACGCGCATGCTCATGGCAGAGCCGTCTGCGGCCACGACCGTGAGCCGCGACCCAAGGCCGACGCCGTCGCGGGCCGCGACCCCGGACGGCACGATCACCGCGCCGCCGCGGTCGAGCTCGGCCAGCGCCGCCGCCCGGTCGCCATCGACCAGGTGGAGCCGACCATCGGCCTCCAGGTCGGCGCCGTTCATGGCCGCACCGTCGACACGCCGACCATCGACCGCCAGGTCGAAGGTCGCGATCGGGCTTACCGAGCCGACGCCGTCGAGCGCTCCGAGCGTCTCGACGAGGCCTTCGTCGAGCCCGCGGGGGAAGATCGACGTGACGACGACATCGCCCGGAACGACGTCGGCGATCCATGCGCCGGCCACGGCACGGGCGTGCTGCCCCACCCCGCCGAGCGCGACGATCATCGCGAGGCCCACGGTGAGCGCACCGACCGTCAGGGCCGCGCGGGCGCGGTCGCGCAGGACCGAGGCGCGGGCCAGCCGCTCCTCGAGGCGGACGAGCAGCATGAATGGCGTCCCGGCGATGCGCGCCAGGACGGGCAGGACGAACGGGACGAGCAAGGCGACGGCCAGCAGCACCGCGTAGACCGCGAGCGACCGCAAGAGCGCGGCCTCGCCGGCGGCTCGTGGCCAGATCGCCAATCCGAGGACGCCGACCACGGCGAAGACCGCGACGAGCCAGCGAAGCCGAGCATGACGCGCCGACGGCAGGTCGAGACGGGCCTTCAGCGCCTCGACCGGGGGGACGCGCCCGGCGCGGCGAGCGGGCTCGACCGCCGCGGCGAGCGTCACGCCGAGACCGATCGCCAACGCGGCCACGGCGTCACCAAGCCGCACGACCGGACCTGCGATCGGGACCGATCCGACCGTTCCCATCCAGGCGGCGATCCCGGCAGCCAGCAAGCCACCCGCGACGATCCCGACTCCCGCCCCGACCACGCCGATGACGGACGCCTGGACGAGGATGTACGTACTGACCTGACCGCGCGTCGCCCCGGCGGCCCGCAACAGGCCGAGCTCGCGGACCCGCTCGACGACGGTCATCGACAGCGTGTTGAAGATCAGGAATGCGCCGGCGAACAACGCGATCGCCGCGATCAGCGCGGTCGTTGCCGCGAAATCGCCGGTCGATGCCTCCATCGCGGCGGCGAGGTCGCGCTGCGACGACACGACATACGGCTCGGCCAGCGTCGCCTGGAGCCTCTCGATCACGGCCGCTGGGTCTGTCCCGTCGGCCAGATCCAGGTCGACACGGGTGAGGCCGTGCGCGCCGAACACGGACTGGGCGACGTGGAGCCGGGTGACGACGGCACGGCCCGTCGCCCCGGCCCATGGACCGTCGCCGGCCAGGATGCCGGCGACCCGGAGGTAGACCGGGGCGTCGACGCCCTGCAGCCCGAGCCGTGCACCCACCGACAGCCCGTCCTCGCGGGCAAGCGTCGCGGACACGAGCGCGGACGGGTCGTCGCCGGGTCCGAGCGGGGAGCCACTCGCCAGCGTCAGGTCGTGGATGCGTGGTTCGAGGACGGGATCGATGCCCACCAGCGTGACGGGCGCGGGCAGCGGTCCGGGGCCGAACAGCCCGGTACCGAGGTAGGTCCGCTGCTCGAACGATGGTGCGGCGACGTCGACCCCGGGCGTGCCCTCGATCGTGGCCAGCGTCGTCTCGGACAGCCCGGTCTCGCCGAATGCGATGATCCGGAGGTCCGCCCGGCCGACCATCGTGCCGACCGCGCGATCGACGGCCGCCCCGATCCCCGCGTTGGTGGCGAGGCCCGCATACAGGACGGCCACGCCGAGCGCCACCCCGACCGTCGTGAGCGAGGTCCGCAGCGGACGGGCCCGAAGGCCGCGCCAAGCGAGCCCGTGCAGGCCGCGCATCCGGGTCAGAGTCCCAGCTGGGCGAGCCTGGCGATCAGGGCGGTCGCGTCGTGACTCGAACGCCGGCCGAGCTCGATCGTGTCGCGGATCCGACCATCGCCGATGACCAGGACGCGGTCCGCGTAGGCGGCCGCCTTCGAGTCGTGGGTCACGAGCACCACCGTCTGGTGGCGCTCCTGGCACGAGCGCCACAGTGCGTCGAGGATCTCGCTCCCGGTCGTGTAGTCGAGGTTGCCGGTCGGCTCGTCGGCGAACAGGAGGGCGGGCCGCGTCACGAGCGCCCTGGCGATGGCGACACGTTGCTGCTCGCCGGCCGACAGCTGGTCCGGTTTGTGGTGTTCCTTGCCGACCAGGTCGACGAGCTCGATCACGTCGCGCACGCGCTCGGCGAGCTCGCCCCGCCCCGGGTCCTGGCCGGCGATCGTGAACGGCAGCGCGACGTTCTCGGTCACGTCCAGCAGCGGGATCAGGTTGAAGGACTGGAAGACGAACCCGGTGCGGTCGCGACGCAGGCGGGTCGCTCGGTCGTCGGACAGCTCGCTGACGATCTCGCCCTCGAGGACCACCTCGCCGCTGCTGGGTCGATCGAGACCGCCGAGCAGTTGGAGGAGTGTGCTCTTGCCGCTCCCCGATGGGCCCATCAGCGCCACGAATTCACCGGCCTCGACCGACAGGGAGACGCCGCGGAGCGCGTTGACGGTGGTCTCGCCCAGCGGATAGGACTTGGTCAGGTCGCGGGCCTCGAGGATGATCCCGTCGCGGCGTCCATGATCCGGTGTATCGAGCAGGTGGGCGAGCAGCGCGGTCATGGGCC
>JBIOWA010000176.1:0-3924 GCA_044868045.1 Candidatus Limnocylindrales bacterium | reverse complement strand
CGTCGCCGCCGAACTCTCGGGGACATGAAGACGGAGTGTCGCGGGCGCCCGCCCAGCTTGCTGCCATCGGGGACGAAGCATCGTGCGGATTGGCCGAACGGGGGCCAAGGAACCAGCGGCTGACTTGCCGACCGGGCGTACGATCGACGCGCCGTCCGCTAATGGAGGTTGCGGGAGCGGGACATGGGCCTGGGCAGTGACGCGTCCAAGTCGACCGGCGCACGGTGGCTGCTGCGCGTGTTGTATGCCATCCTGATCGTCTCGGCCGCGGCGCTCGTGACCCTGCTCCTGGGCAACGTAGTCCCTGCGTCCAACGAGAGCCTCCGTCACCTTTTCGTCTTCGACCTGGCATGGCCGGTCTTCCTGATCGGTTCGCTGGCCACCCTCGTCGCCGGCGCCGGGGCGCTGATCGCGGGCTGGCTGCGCCGTTCGCCTGGGCTCAAGCGATACGCGATGTGGGCCCTCGGCTACGCAGTCATCGCGGTCGCCGTGCTCTTCGTGGTCGGTGGTCTCGAGCTCTGAGGCCGCGCCCTGGCGGCGCGGACCTGATCAGAGCGGTGGTCATCGGCTCGGGTGGGGTCGTGCGCGATAGGTGGGCCGCGACGAGGGAGCCGATGAGCGGACGTGTCGGTCGGCCGGATCAGCCGACCCTCAGGCGACCGCTCGCCAGGCGAGATAGCCGACCGAGGCGACCTCGAGCCAGGCTCGCGCGGCTCGCCTCGCTGCCCTCGTAACAGCGCGACAGTCGTCGCCAGCGGCCGAGCTGGGCGATCGTGTGTTCGATCTTGTAGAGGGGCCAGAGCCCCGTGAAGCCGGTCGTCCCCTTGGGCGGCACCTTTGATGTCGTCGGCGACCGCGCCTACCGAGGCCTGCTCGAGCCTCGCCGAGCGCAAGCACGTCACGCTCGACCGCCAGCGTCGGCACTGGGCCCAGACCGCCGTCCAGCTTCCGTAGCGCTCCGGCAGGTAGCGCCACCGGCAGCCCGTGCGGGCGAGGAACAGCACCGCCTCGACCATCTGCCGCCGGGAGATCTGCGCCGGCGCACCAGGGCGACCAGGCGGGTCGAACAGGTCGGCGACCAACTCCCATTGCTCGTCGGTCAGCGCGATCGCGAAGCCCATGCCAGCAGCATCACGGTCGTTTGTGTCAGCTCATGTGGCGCGAATCCACCGATACGAACAGGACAATTTGGCCACAGTCCCTAAGTCGAGGATGCGGGCTGTCCGGCCACGGACCGGGCCACGCGCTCGGCAAGGTCGACGGCCGCGTCCTGGTCGAGCGCGGCGCCCTCGGCACGGAGCGCGTCGAACCGCCCTCCGAGTCGGGCGGCCACCTCGTCCATGACCGGCTGCCAGATGCCGGGGTCCGGCATGAGGCCGCTCGAGCGTGACACCGCGTCCGTCGCGCCGAGGAGCCGGGCGCCGGCTTCGTCGTCGCCGGCGCGGGCGGCGAGCGCGCCGAGCGACGGGAGCAGGTTCAGGATCAGGTACTGGCTGTTCAGTTCGCGGGCGACCTCCAACGTCTCGCTCAGCCGACGGACGGCGCCGGCGAGATCGCCCCGCTGGGCCGCCAGGTCGCCCAGGTTGGCGATCTCGATTGCGACCGAGAACCGGTCGCCGAGCTGGCGTCGGAAGGCGAGGCTCTCCTCGAAGCGTCGCTCCGCCAATGCCAGATCGCCCGCGGTGTGGGCCGCCCAGGCGAGCATGTGGAGCGCATTGCGGCGTGCCAGCGGGTCGTCGCCGCCGATCTCGAGCGCCCGTTGGGCGTGCTCCTCGATACGGTCAGCGTCGCCGGCACGGTAGGCGACGCGGGCAAGATCGGCATGCGCGAGCGCCACGGCTGCATGGTCGCCTGCCTCGAGGCCGACCGCGATCGCGTCGTGACTGCGCCGTTCGGCCACCGCCTGATCCCCCTGCCGGAAGGCGAGCTGGGCGGCGGCCAGCAGAGCCCTGGCCAACGCCGGCGTGGCGGGCCCGACGGAAGCCTCGATCGCCCGTTCGGTGAGCCGCCGACCCTCGTCGACCCGGCCCGCGTCCAGCCAGAACGCCGGCAGGGCCGCGGTCATCCGCGCGGCCGCCGCCGGATCGGTCCGGAGCAGGTGCTCCAACGCCGCGCCGACATCATCGGCTGCCGCCAACAGCTGGGCCGCATGTGACTCGCGGTCGGGACGACCCGGCGCGGAGGCCTCGGCCAGCTCAAGCAGCTGCCGCGCCCGTCCTTCGTCGATCCTGGGCTGGTTTCTCATCGTCCTACCTACCCCTGAAGTCCTTGGCGGTCAAGGGCCGCCGTGGCGACTTACCATCAAGTCATGGCCAATGACGCACGTGCCCGGAGCAAGAGTGTCGCCGACAAACTGTCGCGGCTGGGCCAGCTCATGAAAGCCGGGCGACGCGAGACAGGGGACCGGCGCCGATCGCCGCGTTCGACTGATCGCGTCGCGGCACCTTGCCACGGAGGTCCGGCCGGTCACCCGTGAACGGGAAACTGAACGCCGCTGTCCAGGGCGACGACGAGCTCTTGACGTTTGGGCAGCGGCGAGTTCCTTCTGGCTCGGGCTAGGAGAACCGACGCGGTCGGAGCGAGAATGCTTGCGGCGCGCATGCTCCAATCTTGTTCGGGGCCCAGACGGCATGGATCTGCGAGCACAGGCAAGGCAGGCGATTGTGACCCACGAGTGGGCGACCGCCTTCAACTTGCTTACGCGCATGTCGGAGATGTCGGAACTCACGGCTGATGATCTCGATGCCCTTGGGCAGGCCGCCTGGTGGGTAGGCCGGATCGATGTCTCCATGGATGCCTATCAGGGTGCGTATCAGCAGTTCGTTGCTGCCGGCAGGACGGACGGAGCGGTGATGACCGCGGTCTATCTCTCGCACGACCACGCGAACAAGGGCGATTTCGCACTCAGCGCCGCGTGGCACGCGCGGGCGCGACGCCTCGCCAGCAGAATTCCGGATTCGCTGGCGGCCGGCTACTTGGGGATCATCGAGTGCAGCGTGTCCTACCGGGCGGGCGATCTCGAAGGCTGCCTTACGCAAGCCGAAGCCGTGACGAGACTCGGTGAGCATCATCAGGATCCAACGCTCATCGCCTGGGGCCTCCATTGGCAGGGTCGCGCCCTCCTGCGACAAGGGGAGGTGGTGCGGGGTTGGATGCTCGTCGACGAGGCGATGCTGGAGGTCACATTGCGGCAGATGCAGCCGCTTTGGGCGGGCTTCCTTCACTGCGACACGATTCGCGTCTGTGACGAGTTCATAGACCCGCGGCGTGGATGGCAATGGGTCGAGGTGACGGAGCGATGGCTCGGTCGCGCAGCAACGGGACCCCTGTACCCAGGGATCTGCCGGATGTTCAAGGCCAGCATCCTGCGCGAGCGAGGAACGTGGCCTGAGGCCGAGCTTGAGGCCCGCCGTGCGTGCGAGGAGCTCGCGGGCAATCACATCAGCAGCGAGTCCCGCGCGTACTACGAGCTGGGGGAGATCAGAAGACTGCGCGGTGACCTCAACGGCGCCGAGGCGTTCTTCCGGCATGCGGACCAGATGGGGTTCGATCCGGAGCCTGGCCTTGCGCGAGTGAGGCTCGCGCAGGGTGCGAGCGAAGCCTCGGCGGCGCTGATTCGTCGAGCCCTGAACTCAGCCCACGACGACTTGGCGCGCGCCCGATTGCTCCCCGACGCCGTGATGATCGCTTTGGCTCAAGCGGACAACGAGACGGCCGGTCGTGCCGCCGATGACCTAGAGCAGATCGCTGCCGTTTATCGGACAGAGGGCCTTAAGGGCTCCGCATTGCTGGTGCGTGCGGAGGAACTCCTCGCACGACCCGATGCAGCCGCCGCCCTCGCGACGTTCCGAGAGGCGGCTCGACTTTGGGGCGATCTCGGCTCACCTTACCGGCTCGCCTCGGCCCAACGTGGCGCTGGGCAAG
>JBIOWA010000175.1:0-2332 GCA_044868045.1 Candidatus Limnocylindrales bacterium | reverse complement strand
ACGGCGCCGAGCGGCACCGTCCGCGGCTCCCCGGTCCTCCGGCCCTTCGTCGTCACGAGGATGATGTCCAGCCCGAGCACGCGATCGATCGCACGGCCGCCACCGGTTCGTCGCAGAAGCCATCGATGGAACCGTGTGAACCGACGGTTCACGCCGATCTCGCCGAAGGCGAGGTACACGACGCGTGGAAGGCGGCGGTCCATGGCCGCGAGCGTATCGCACGGTTCCGACCGGGTACCATCGACGGACCCAAAGGAGGTGCTCGCGTGACGGTCTGGTTCACGGTCCAGCTCGCCGATACGCCCGGTTCGCTCGCCCGCGTCGCCACCGCGCTCGCCGAGCGCAACGTGAACATCACCGGGATCGTCGGCGTCGCGGAGGACACCGACGGCGCGCTGATGCTGACGACCTCCGACCCAACCGCCACGCGAGCGGCGTTCGAGAGCCTCGGCCTCGCCTTCGAGGAGCACGACCCGACGGGCGACATCCGCCCGGAGTCGATGACGGTCGGCGACATGCGGCCCGGCGCCGCCGGTCGTGGCTCACTCGGCTGACGTTCGACCCGCCCACGTCCGTGCCCCGACGACAGGCAGCGGCGACCGCCGCGATCCGCTTCGATATCGTCGACGGGCCGTCAGCGACCGCATCGATCGCCGCGGCCACCGAAGCCATCGGCGGGCGGATCCGAACGCTGTCGACGGTTCGCCCGATCGAGGGCGACCCGCCGCAGGTCGAGATCGAGATGGAAGTCGAGGGCGTGACCGAGGACTCGCTCGTCGAGGCGCTAGAGGCGCTCGATGACGTCCGGGCGATCCATCGGACCCGCGCGCTTGGGACGGTCTTCGGCAAACGGATCATCGTCGTGGGCGGCGGGGCGCAGGTGGCCCAGGTCGCGCTCGGCGCTGTCAGCGAGGCGGATCGCCATAACCTCCGCGGCGAACGGATCTCGGTCGATACGATCCCGCTGGTGGGTGAGGCCGACATCGCGGCCGCGGTCCGGGCAGTCGCGGACCTGCCGCGGGCGCGGCTCCTGGTCCTGGCCGGCTCGATCATGGGCGGCGACATCAGCGCCGCGGCAGAGGAGCTGCGCGCCGTCGGCATCCCGATCATCGCGCTGAACATGGTGGGTTCGATCACTGAGCACGTCGATCTCGTCGTGTCCGACCCGGTCCAGGCTGGAACGATGGCGGTCATGGCCGTGGCCGAGACCGCGACCTTCGACCTCGGCCGCCAGCGCGGCCGGCGCTACTAGAGCCCGGGCACGACATGCGGATCGCGACCTGGAACGTCAATTCGTTGAAGGCCCGTCAGGACGCCATCGACAAGTGGCTCGAGCGAGCCGACCCGGACATCCTCCTGATGCAGGAGACCAAACTGTCCGACGCGGACGCTCCTTCGATGCAGTTCCAAATGGCCGGATACGAGCTGCTCCACCATGGCGAGGGGCGTTGGAACGGCGTCGCGATCGCCGCCCGTGAGGGTCTTGGGTTCGACGACATCGTGACGAACTTCGGCGACGGCCCCGTACGCGACAGCGGCGCCGGGGCGAGTGGGCTGCAGGAGGAGGATTTCAACCCGTTCGACGAGGCTCGAATGTTGTCCGCCGTCGTCGAGGGGATCCGGTTCGTCGCGCTGTACGCCCCGAACGGGCGGGTGGTCGGAAGTCCATTCTTCGAAGGCAAACTGCGCTGGTTCGAGCGGGTCCGGAAATGGCTGGACGAGGCGCGATCGCCCGACGAGTCGCTCGTCCTGGCCGGCGACTACAACGTCACCCCCGCCGACGAGGACGTCTGGGACCCGGTCAAAGCGCATGGCGGGACCCACGTCTCCGAACCGGAGCGGGAGGCACTGGCGCGGCTACGCGATTGGGGACTGACGGACGCGTACCGGCTCCAGGAGCAGCGTGGCGGACGCTTCAGTTGGTGGGACTACCGGGCCGGGATGTTCCATCGCAACGAAGGGATGCGCATCGATCTGCTGTACGTGACACAAACAGTCGCGAAACGCGTCGTCTGGGCTGAGATCGACCGGGAAGCTCGCAAGGGCCCGCCGGTGCCGTCCGATCACGCCCCCGTGGTGGTCGATCTCGACTCGCCGGGCAAGCCGTTCAAGGCCGGCTGGGATGAGGCCCTGGCACGGATCGAGGCCCGGACGAAGCCTGGCGCACGGAAGAGCCCGGCCCAGGTCCGCTACGAGGAGGAGCGGCGGCCACGCTGATCCCGCACGCGTGGTGCGCGTGGCGTTGTGCCGTGGCACGGCAATGGGACGGCCGTCCGTGCATGATGTCGGGCCCCGGTTGCCGTGGGACGGCACGAAGCGGGCCAGCAATGGG
>JBIOWA010000174.1:0-2290 GCA_044868045.1 Candidatus Limnocylindrales bacterium | reverse complement strand
GGACCCACAGGAAGCGAGGGTCGGCCTTGACGTCGGGGATCACGAGTGGCTGCTGGGTGGCCGCGACCGATCCCGTCACGCCCTCGCCGAACGGGACCCGTGCCCGGCCGATCTGGAAGCGGTCGAGCCCGTTCGTGGCTGCGAGCGTCAGGTACGCTCCATCCCGGTCGAGGAGATAGAGCGAGGAGACATCGGCATGCAGGGCGTCCCGCGTCCCATCGACGACCGTCTCCAGGAGCTCGTCCCACGTTCGGGCCGTGGTCGCCAGGCGGGCGACGTCGTGGATGAACCGGAGCTGGTCGAGCTGGTCGGACTTCGACGCAGGGGCCGGCGGCGGATCGGCATCAGCGGTGGCTGGACGGCGCGCGACATTCATCACCATGCAAGGGTAGAAACGGTTCCCGCCGGGAAAGGTTGCGGGACGGTCGCGGCTTGGTTGCGGTACGTCCCGCGACAGGGCGCTTGGTGAGCGTCGATCGGGCCGTCCGCGCCCGTCGCCAGCGAGCCGAGCCCGCCGGGATCGGCTCGGGTCGGGCACGGGACCCGCTTGCGCGAGAGGTCCGGTTGCTCGGTGCGCTCCTCGGCCAGGTGATCGTCGAGCAGGCCGGCGAGGCCATCTTCGATCTCGTCGAGCGCCTGCGCCTCGCCGCGATCGCGTTCCGGAAGGACGATGACCCCGCGGTCCGGGCCCGGCTCGAGGGCGAACTGGACGCACTGGAGCTCGCCGACGCCGAGGCGGTCATCACAGCCTTCTCGTTGTATTTCCAGCTCGTGAACCTCGCCGAGGCCCGTGCCCGCGTCCGCGCGCTGCGCAAGCGGGAACGCGCCGCGCGCGACGGGTTGCTCGACGACTCCGTCGCCGAGGCGATCAGCCGTCTCCGGCGGGCAGGTCGATCCGAGGACGACCTCGACGCGATCTTCGCGCGCCTCTCGATCACGCCCGTCCTGACCGCGCATCCGACCGAAGCGCGGCGCCGGACGACGCTCGTGGCGCTGCGTCGCTGCGCGGCGTTGCTGGAGCGCTTCGACGACCCGCGACTGACGCCATCGGACGACCGGGAGATCCGTCGCCGATTGCGAGAGGAGATCACCGAGCTGTGGCGGACGTCCGACCTGCGGGCGGTCGCCCCGGAGCCCCTCGACGAAGTCCGGACCGCCATGGCGGTCTTCGATGCGACGCTCTTCACGCTGGCGCCCCGGCTCTATCGGTCGGTCGATGCGGCCCTCGACGGCGACACCGGAGAGCGCCCGCCGCGCGTGCCGGCCTTCCTGCAGTTCGGGTCGTGGATCGGCGGTGACCGCGACGGCAACCCGGCCGTCACCGCGGACCTGACCGAGCGCACCCTGCGCATCCAGGCGGACCACGTCCTGCATGGTCTGGAGGCCGTCGCCTTGCGCCTCATGCAGACGATCTCCGCGACGACGCCGCATGCGCGGGTCGCCCGCACTCTCGCGACTCGCCTTGCGCGCGACGCGGAGGACCTCCCCGAAACCGATCGTCAGTTACGTCGGCGGTTCCCCGACGAGCCGTACCGCCAGCGGTTCGGGTTCATCGCCGAGCGACTGCGTCGCACGCGGGCCGTCCTGGCCGGGGAGACCGGCCCGCGCGCCGGCCACTATCCGAACCCCGCCGCGCTCGACGAGGAGCTGATCGAGGTCCAGGCGGCGCTGGTAGCGGACGGCCTCTCGCGGGTCGCCTGGGGCGAGGTGGCCGAGCTACGCTGGCAGCTTGGCACGTTCGGGTTCCACCTCGCGTCGCTCGAGATCCGCCAACACAGCGAGGTCCACCGTGCCGCGCTGGCGGCACTGGGCCGAGGCGAGGCCGATTCGGTCAACAGCGTCGATGTCGCGCCCGGCGTGAACGTCGGGGAAGTGCTCGCCACGTTCCGCTCCATCGCGGAGGCGCAGGCGCGGTTCGGGATCGAGGCCTGCCATCGTGTGGTCGTCTCGTTCACGGCCGCGCCACGCGACGTCACGGATGTGCTGGCGCTGGCGCGTGCCGCGGACGCGACCGCCGCGATCGATGTCGTGCCCCTCTTCGAGTCCTCCGAGGCGCTGGCCGCCGCCGGCCCCATCCTGGACGCCCTCCTCGCCGACCGTTCGTACCGGGAGCACCTGGGTACACGCGGCGACCGCCAGGAGGTGATGCTCGGCTATTCCGATTCCAACAAGGAGTCGGGGTTCCTCGCGGCGGCCTGGATGCTGCATCAGGCGCAGGCCGCGCTGGTCGAGGTCGCGCGCGACCGGGGCGTCGTGCTGACGCTCTTCCACGGTCGGGGCGGAGCGATCG